>JBAXLL010000167.1:0-5248 GCA_037134835.1 Verrucomicrobiota bacterium | reverse complement strand
GCCTGGCGTTTGCCTTCGCGGCGCAGGACACGATTGCGAACCTCTTCGGC
Source organism: Verrucomicrobiota bacterium (assembly GCA_037134835.1). Taxonomy (GTDB): domain Bacteria; phylum Verrucomicrobiota; class Verrucomicrobiia; order Opitutales; family Opitutaceae; genus CAIYUN01. The sequence goes on along the minus strand of JBAXLL010000167.1, from coordinate 5,198 downwards.
TCGTTCGTGGTCGTGATGGACCAGCCGTTCAAGGTCGGCGAGGCCGTGAAAATCGGCGCGCAGACCGGCACGGTGGAGGACATCGGCCTGCGTTCCACCCGCATCCGCCTGCTCGACCGCTCGCTGGTGGTCATGCCCAACAAGATGGTCGCCTCCGAGGCGGTGATCAACCTGTCGAAGTTCACGTCGCGCCGCGTGGAGCAGACGCTCGGCCTCACTTACGACACGAAGCCCGAGCAGATGGAGGCCATCCTCGGCGACCTGCGGCAGCTGATCCTGTACGAAAAGGAAGTCGATCCGGCCTCGGTGGTGGTTTTCTTCACCGCGATCGGGGTTTCGTCACTCGAAATCCTCGTGGCCTACATGGCGACCAGCCCGGACAACCTCGCGCACCTGCAGCTCCGGGAGCGGCTGAACCTCGCCTTCCTGCGCGCGGTGACGGCGCGCGGGCTCGCGTTCGCCTTCCCCACGCGGACGGTGCAGCTCGAGGGCCCGGTGGCAAAGGCCCTGGCCGAGAAAAAGGCGTAGGCCGGCTCAGTCCAGGGTCTGCCGGTAGCGTTTCACGCCAACGGTCATGGCCACGGCGAGGAAGAGCAGCAGCGGCCAGATCTCAGGCGCAATCTCGGCGAGGCCGTTGCCCTTGAGCAGGATGCCGCGGACGATGCGCAGGAAATGGGTGTTGGGCAGGCAGGAGCCGACCCACTGCGCCCACTGCGGCATGCCGCGGAAGGGAAACATGAAGCCGGAGAGCAGGATGGACGGCAGGAAGAAGAAGAACGCCATCTGCACCGCCTGCAGCTGGTTCTGCGCGAGGGTCGAGAAGGTGATGCCCATCGAGAGGTTCGCCGCGATGAAGATCAGGGACACGCCGTAGAGCAGCGCGAGGTTGCCGATCATGGGCACGCCGAAGATGAACCGCGCCGCCAGCAGGATGAGCGTGACCTGGATGTAGCCGACCGCGATGTAGGGCAGGATCTTCCCGACCATCACCTCGATCGGGCGCACCGGCGTGGCGAGCAGGTTCTCCATCGTGCCGCGTTCGCGTTCGCGCGTGATGGCGAGCGCCGTGATGACCACCATCGTCATCGTGAGCACCACGCCCATGAGCCCGGGGACCACATTATACTGGGTGATGTTCTCCGGGTTGTAGTGCGCGTGGATCTGAAAATTGACCGGACCCGCGCGCGCACGCAGCGGCGCGAGCGGACCCGTGAGGTCGCGGTCGAGCACGGCGTCGGCGAGGGCGCGCACCGAGGCGAGGGCCGGTCCGGTCGCGGCGGGGTCGGTGGCGTCGGCCTCGATGAGCACAGTCGGGCGCTCGCCACGCAACAGGCGGCGCGTGAAGTCCTCTGGGATATTGATGACGAACTGCACCTCGCCGAGCTGGAGCAGACGTTGCGCGTCCGCCTCGGTGGTGACTTCGCGGGAGAGGTTAAAGTAGCCGCTGTTGGACAACGCGGCGACGAGCGTGCGTGCAAACGGGCCGTGGTCGGCGGCGAGCACGGCGGTTGCGAGGTGTTTGGGATCGGAATTAATCGCGAAGCCAAAGAGGGTGAGCTGGAGCAGCGGGATGCCGATCATCATACCAAAGGTCGCGCGGTCGCGGCGCATCTGGATGAACTCCTTCAGCACGATGGCCCAAAAGCGGTGAAAGGCGAAGCGAGTCATGGAGCCGGGACCTTCATTTGAAATTATCCTCCGCCCCATCCATGAGGCCGATGAAAACATCCTCCAAGCCGGAGCGGATCTGCGTCCATTCGTGCCGCGCATCCCGCACGGCCCCGATCGCAGCGGCGAGCTTCACGGCATCGCGGCCGCTCACATGCAGCGTTTTCCCGAAGGGCACCAATTGCTCCACGCCGTCGCGGCCGCGCAGGGCGGCGGCCATCGCAGGCAGGGCGGGGCCGGTGACGCTCCATGTCGAGAGAGAGGCCGTTGCGATTACATCGTTCACCGTGCCATGCGCGAGCAACTGGCCGTAAGCGAGGTAGGCAAGGCGGTGACAGCGCTCGGCCTCATCCATGTAATGCGTGGTGATGAGCACGGTGAGGCCCGCGGCGGCAAGCTGGTGGATTTCGTCCCAAAATTCACGGCGGGCCTTCGGATCCACGCCGGCTGTGGGCTCATCTAGAAGGAGGAGCTGCGGCGAGTGGATGAGACAGGCAGCGAGTGCGAGCCGCTGTTTCCAACCGCCAGAAAGCTGTCCGGCGAGCTGGGTGCCGCGCCGGGCGAGACCTAGGCGATCGAGGCTGTGCGTGACGGCGGCCGCGCGGTCTGGCACGGCATAGAGCCGCGCGATGAAGTCGAGGTTTTCGCGGATGCTGAGATCCTCGTAGTAGCTGAAACGCTGTGTCATGTACCCGACATGCGCACGGATGGCCCGCTGCTGCGTACGCACGTCAAAGCCGAGGCAGGTGCCAGCACCGGCGTCGGGCGTGAGTAGGCCGCAGAGCATCCGGATGAAGGTCGTCTTGCCGGAGCCGTTGGGACCGAGGAAACCGAAGATCTCGCCCCGCCGCACCTGGAGATCAATGGCGTTGACGACGGTTTTGTCCCCAAAACGCTTGGTCACACCGGCCACATCGATGGCATAATCCGTCGCGGTCATAGGGAGATCATTTCGCGAGGGCCACATCCACCGGCAGACCGGGCGGAAGCCCGGACGCGCCGCCGGCATCTAGGAAAACCGCCTCGACCATGAAGACGAGCTTGGCACGGTTATCCCGGTTATAGAGCACGGGTGGCGTGTATTCGGGCCGCGGCGAGCGATATGTCACACGCGCGAGCAGCGGCGTGGCGCGACCGGTGATGGCCACCCCGACCCGGTCGCCCGCCTTGAGCGCGGCGTAGTCTGTCTCGGGCACAAAGAAACGCACTTTCAGATTTTCCGGCGGGAGCAACGCGACGACCGGTGTGCCTGCAGAGGCGAACTCGCCCTCGCGGAACAGGGTGTCATAGACGAAAGCGTCACGTGGTGCGGACTGGGATTTTTGCGCCACGGCCCAGTCGGCGCGCTCGAGCGTGGCGCGCGCACCGGCCACATCGGCCTCCGCGGCGACCAACGTGTCACTGCGGGCGCCAAGCTGCGCGGTGGCGAACTGGGCCTCGAGTTCGGTGATTTGCCTTTGATTGGCCTCATGAGCTAGGCGGCTACGGTCAAAATCGTCATCGGCGACAATCTTGGTGTCGTGGAGCTGTGTCGTGCGGGCGAGCTCGCGGGCCGAAAGGTCGGCGGCGGTGCGAGCCTGCGCGAGCCGGGCGTCGAGCGCGGCCAGCTCGGTGGGCCGCGCGCCCTTGCCGAGGTCGGCGAGCCGGGCCTGCAGGGTGCGGAGCTGCGCGGCAGCCTGCGCCTGCGCGGCCAGCTCGCTCGCATGCTCAAGAGTGAAGAGCGGCATGCCGGCGGCGACGGTCGCACCTTTTTCAACGGAAAGCTTTTCGATTTTGCCCGCGAGCGGTGCGGCGACGTAGATAAAATCACCCTCCAGGTAGCCTTGCCACCCGGTGGGTGCCGGACTCGAACAGCCCGCAAACACAGCGAAAGCACAGGCAACAGCGAAAAAGGCGGAGAGGCGCATCGCCGCAACCTTGGCGGTACGGAAAAAAATTCCAAGGATGGAAACACCCCGCCCGCGCGTCTGCGCCGGTCCAGAATGTCGGCCTCAGCCCTTCCGCCGCCAGCGCGCGGCCAGGAAGCCACCCACGGCCATCGTACCCGCGACGCCAAACCACAGCGCCCCATGGGACCCGGGGTTGTCCGGCGTTCCACAAATGTCCCGTCCGCCGATACCGAGGCCGAGCACGGCTGTGGCGTAGGACGCAAGGCAGACGAGGCATTTGGGCGCAAGCGCTGGTAACACCGCCACGACAAACCAACCAGGTAGGCGGCGCGGTCTTTCTCCGAGAAAATCAGTCAGCCTGGGATGCATTTGAGTAGCGGTCGTGGTGGCGGATCCATTGCATGCCATGCTCCCCCTCGTCGCGACCCTTCGGGACCAGGTCGAGCAGGTGGTAGGTCCCCATAATGACCTCGACCCCGCGCCCGTAGGTAGAATAGGTGTGGTAGATCATCCCGGCGGCATCGCGGGCGAAAACGCTGATACCGGGCGCCTCCTCCACCGGAAGGGGCCGCCTCGCGTAGTTGTAGAAGACTTTGCCGCTCTTGAGCTCCAGCGGCCTGAATGACACATGGAAATCAAAGTTGAAATCGGTGCCATGCGACGAGACCCAACTGATATCCCAGCCCATGCGTTTTTTGAATGGCAAAATATCGGCGAGCGGCGCGCGGGAGACGGCAGCGAAGGACACGTCACGCGCGGCGAGGTGCGCTACAGCCGGGTTGAAATGGTCCGTCATAAAGGAGCAGCTCTTGCAGCCTTCCTCCCACCCGGGACCGAGCATGAAGTGCTGGACGATGAGCTGGCTGCGGCTGGCAAACAGATCCGCGAGCGAGACGCGGCCGCAAGGTGAGGCGAAAGTGTAGTTCTTCCCGACTTTCACCCACGGCAGCTGTCGGCGGCGGGCATTGAGCCGGTCGTGCAGGCGCATAAGCTGCTTTTCCTCGCGCAGCAGGGTGCGGCGGGCGGCGAGCCATTTTGCGGGGGAGGCAACGTTGGGTTTGGCGCGAGACGGTTTGGTTTTCATGGGGAGAAAATGCCTGAGGTTCGGGGCCGTTCAGCGGGCGAGCATTTTGGCGTATTCAGGCTGCAGGCGGGCGTGGCTCGGCCAGAAAGGCGGGCGGGGTGCGCTCTCAAGCAGCGCAATGAGCTGCATCAGGCAGGTGTGCCAGCCGGCGGAGTAATTGGGCAGCCTGGGTAGGTCGCCGCCGCGGCTGCGGTGCGTCAGAACCATCAGCACCTGTTTGCCCTGCGGCATGAGCTCAAAGGTGACCTCCGACTCGCCGGCGAAAGTATGGGAGAGCAGGCGCGGCGGCTCGCAGCGGAGCACACGACCGGGCATCGTGCCGTCGTCGCCACCCGCGCACTCATGGCCGGCGGGCGGTGCCTCGTCCGGCGCGATCTTCGACTGGTCAAATTTCAGCCGGAACGCTCCACCGGCGCGCAGCTCCATCGGTCCGTCGGCGAACCAGCGGGCGCGTTTTTCGGGAACGGTAAGAAATTCCCAGACCCGTTCGATCGGGCCGGGAAGAAGGCGGATGAGACGGACTTCACCGGGTGCGGTGAGCTCGCCGCGGACTTGGT
>JBAXLL010000166.1:0-5249 GCA_037134835.1 Verrucomicrobiota bacterium | reverse complement strand
GTTGGAGTCTTCTGGGTTGGAGAGGTCGAGGCCGAGAAACGGCTGGCTCTTGCGTCCGCGTTCGCCGCGGCCGACGCCGCCGGAGGCGTTGTAAAAGCCGATGAGCGAGATTATCATCAGCGCCAGCATGACCGCGAAGACGGTGCGGAAGTGCTTCTGAAAGTATTTTTGGATCCAAGTGATCATGGGAAACGGGCGAGGGTAGGGTGGAAGGGGCGGGTGTCAATGGTGCGCTGCCCTCGGTTTTTCCGTCGTCCAAACCTGCGACAGGGCGGGCCTCGAGGCTATTTTGACTCCGCGCGCCTGAGAACCGGGTCATCTCGCGGTGGCGTATGAGCATTGCCCGGGAATCAGTCCCCATGGCAGGGTTAGTCAAAAGCGGGTGCTGGCGCATTTTGACGTTTGAGGGTGGAGAGAGACGTCCCGGCGAGCTGTTCGAATTGCCCAATTGCGTCATGACTTTCCGTTGACAGTCGTTGGCGGCGGCGGCGATATGGCGCACCGATGCCAGCCGTCAAGAGCACACGTGCGCGAATCCTAGCCGTTGTCCTGCTGGGACTGTTGCCGCGATTTGTCCGGGCGGAAGACGCCCTGAGCACGGCGTTTGAATCCTGGCAGGAGGATGGCGGCCGGATCCATGTGTCCACCGAGGAGGCCTTTCTGGAAAAAGACCTCACGCCCGACACCAAGCTGAAGGCGATGGGGGTGGTTGACGTGATTGCCGGGGCCACCCCGACCGGTCTGCCCCCTGCCACCACGGGGGGGCAGGTTCCGCTGGCCACCATGCATGACCGGCGGAACGCCGGTACCCTTGACGTGATCCACCAGTTTGAGGGCCTCAACCTCGACGCCGGTTACTCGCGCAGCGTCGAGAGCGACTATGTCTCCAACGGCCTCTCGCTCAACTCGCTCTTCGATTTTAACGGGAAAAACACGACGCTGCTCCTGGGGCTGGCCGGAACCTCCGACAACGAGAAGGTGTTTTTTCAGCCCCAGCGCGCGACCAGGCGCGGGCGGAGTATCATCCTTGGGTTGACGCAGGTCGTGGACAAAAACACGAGCCTGACGCTTGATCTGACCTTCAGCCGCGAGACGGGTTATCTGGGCGACCCTTACCGCCTCATCGAGCAGGGTGGGCTGGCGTTCTTGGAAAACCGGCCTGCCGAGCGCAACCAGTTCATCGCCTTCGCCGGACTAAACCACGCGTGGCCCGAGTGGAATGGTGCGGTGGATGCCAGCTATCGGTGTTATCGCGACACCTATGGCATCTCAAGCCACACGCTGGAGGTTTCGTGGCTGCAAAAATTTGCCGCCGACCGGGTCATGCTCCAGCTCGGCCTGCGGGGGATGCACCAAACAGCGGCCGATTTTTACCATGTGGATCTCAACGGCACGGGCATTGTCCCGGGAGCGTTGCCCGATCCCGACGGACCGTTTTTCTCCTCGGACTACCGGCTGTCGCGGATGGAAACGCTCAACCTGCGCGTAAAGCTGGTCTGGACCGTGGAGCCCCGGCGGTTTTTTCTTGATGCCGGTTTCGCCCGCTACCTGATGCGGGGCCTTGATCATACCACCTCGTCCAGCGCCTATGCTGACGCCAACCTGTTCAGCGTGGGGGCCAAGCTATGCTTTTAACCCCGCCCAAACCTCTGCGGCACCCAGCCCGCTCCGCGCCGGTTGCGGGGGGTAAGCCGGCGGCCGCCTTGCGCCGGGTGAGTTGGACGGCCCTCGGCACCGCCTGTGAGCTCCAGTTCACCTGTCGCGACGACGGGCTGGCTCAGGCCTTTGCCAGCGAGGCGCAACGCTGGGTCGCCACCTTCGAGGGGCGCTATTCGCGGTTCCGTCCCGACAGTCTCGTGAGCCGGATCAATGCCGGCGCTGGCGGCGGCTGGATTGACGTGGACGGCGAAATGGACCAGATGCTCGATCTGTGCGCCGCGGTGCATGGCATGAGCCAGGGCGTGCTGGATGTTACAGCCCTGCCCCTCCTGCGGCTATGGGATTACAAGGCGGCCCAACCCAGGGTGCCCGCCACCGGTGAAATTGCGGCCGCCCGCCGGCTGGTGGGATGGCCCAAGGTGGAGCGCCAGCCCGGCCGGGTGAGACTGCCGGAGGCCGGCATGGCGCTTGACTTCGGCGGCTGGGGCAAGGAATACGCGGTTGATGCCGTCGCCCAGATCGGCCGCCGCCATGGGCTGGCCTGCCTCCTGGTGGATTTTGGCCATGATGTATGTGCGATCGGTACCGCTCCCGGCAAGCCGGCCTGGCATGTGGGCCTGGAGGATCCGGCGCACCCCGGCAGGATTTGGGGCAGTCTCGGCGTCTCGGACCGTAGCGTGGCCTCGTCAGGCGACTATTTGCGGCATTTCACCGCCCACGGCCGGCGCTATGGGCACATTGTGGACCCGCGCACGGGCGAGCCGGTCCAAAACGGCTGCCGTCAGGTCACGGTCCTGGCCCCCACCTGCCTGCAGGCCGGCATCCTTTCCACCACGGCTTTCGTCCTTGGCCCCACGGAGGGTCTGCGGTTGATTCAGGAATCCTATCAGGCGGACGGCTGCGTGCTCACTGAAACCACTCGCCATCAAACCCGCGGTTTTTTTCATTATGTCGTCACTTCCTAAAAATCTTTTTGCCAGCGTGCTTGCCGGGCTGCTGGTCGCCACGGTGGCGCACGCCCAGATCAAGGTTGGCGACCGTTGCCCCGACCTGTCGGCCGCCGGGCTCGAAGGCACGGTGCCGGCCACCGCCGGCCAGGTGGTGTGGGTTGATTTTTGGGCCTCGTGGTGTGCCCCGTGCAAGGCCTCGTTTCCGGTGTATGCGAAAATCAATGACGAGTTGCGCCCGCGCGGCCTCAGCCTCATCGCGGTGAGCGTGGATGAGAAGGCCGCCGACTACACGGCATTTCTGAAGCGCGAGAAACCGCCCTTCGCCACAGTCCGCGATGCCGGCCAGAAAGTCGTCGCCGCGTTCAGGCCGCCGGCCATGCCCACCACCTACCTCATTGACCGGCGCGGGGTGGTACGCTTCATCCACAGCGGCTTCCACGGGGCAGACACGGAGAAGGAATTGCGCGCGGAGCTGACCGCTTTGCTGGCGGAAAAGCCATGAGCCACCGGTTGAAATTTGCCCTCCTCCTCGCCGTCGCGGCGGCAGCCTTTACGGGTTGCACGACGGTTCAGCCGTGGGAGCGTGGCACGTTGGCCGATGACCTGATGCGCCCCGACCGTGACCCGTTGGGTTCGTCTATGGCGGAGCACGTTTTTTTCTCACGCGAAGCGTCGAGTGGCGGTCGCGGAGTGGGTGGGGCGGGCTGCGGTTGCAATTAGGCTGGATAAAATATGCATACCGGTTGCATTTAACTTGTATTTTGGTGAACCCTCGGTTTGGTTTCGCCTGATGAGGCGCTTCTCCATTATTCAAGGGCTTAACCGGCTGCGGGTTCCGGCCGCATTGCTAACGATTTTGCTCCAACGTGCGCCCATGTTGCGCACGGTCCTGTCTGCGGAGTACGTCGTGGCTGGTCCGGTCGGCGCGTTCTTGCGCTCAATTTTTGTGCTTGGGGCGATGGGGGCTTGTGACACGTTGGTGGGTGCGACTGCGGTCGCGGCAACGATTTCGCCCAGCACCAATAGCCCGCTGAGAACCGATGCAGGGGTCGCGGTGAATGAGTCCTTCGGAACCTCGGCGCGAATCCTCCCCTCGTCGTGGCTGGTTACAGGAACGATTCCGCCCGGATTGGACTTAAATGGCCTGACCACGCCCGGTACCGCCCCTGGGGGGTTCTTGCAGCTCAGCGGTACGCCCACGGTTGCGGGCACCTACAATTTCTCCCTGACAGCTGTGAGCGGCGGGAATAAGTCCAGCTCACTCAACTACCAGATCATCGTGGCCCCGACGGATCCCCCGGTTGTCGGTAGCCCTGCCACGGCCGGCGGAACGGTCGGCCAGTCATTCTTTTATACGATCACGGCAAGCAACACACCGACTAGCTATGGCGCCGGAGGTTTGCCGGCCGGGCTGACGTTAAACGCCACCACGGGGGTGATTTCGGGCACCCCCAGCGCGACCGGAACTTTTTCCACCACGATCAGCGCGACCAACCGTTTTGGCACCGACACCGGCTCGGTGCTGATGACCATCGCTCCGGGAGCGGCGACGGTCACGCTGGGCGGGCTGACGCAAACCTACAACGGTGCGCTGCGCCCGGCGACGGTGACGACGATCCCCGCCGGGCTGGCCGTGACGGTGACCTATGCTGACACCACCACGATCGCGCCGACCAATGCGGGCAACTACTCCGTGCTGGCGGTGGTGACCGATGCCAACCGCACCGGCTCGGCCTCGGGCACCCTCGTGATCAGCAAGGCTGCGGCCACGCTCACCCTCAGCGGCCTCAGCCAGACCTTCAACGGCGCGCCGCGACCGGTGACGGTGACGACCAGTCCCGCCGCGCTGCCCGTGACCGTGACCTACGCTGGCACGACCACAATCGCGCCAACCGTGCCCGGCAGCTACCCGGTGGTGGCCACCGTCAGCGACCCCAATGCCACAGGCACGAAGTCCGGCACCCTCGTGATCGCCAAGGCGCCGCAAACAATCACCTTTGGCGCGCTGGTGACCCAGACGGTCGGCAACGCACCGCTGACGTTGAGCGGTATGGCCAGTTCCGGGCTCACGGTGAGCTTCAGCAGCTCGAACGCGGCGGTGACGACGGTTAGCGGCAGCACGCTGACGATTGTCGGCAAGGGGACAGCGATCATCACGGCCAGCCAAGCGGGTAACACGAATTTTCTGGCCGCATCCAATGTCACCCAAACGCTGACCGTGGTCCAGCCGCCCAGCTTCACCGCCTCTGTCGCCAACCGGACGGTCGTCGCTGGGAAAACGGTAAGTTTTGCGGCCGTGACGGCCGGTTCCAGCCCCATCACCCTGCAATGGCAGAGCGCCCCCGCCGGTTCGGATGTTTTCACCAATCTCACCAACAGCGCCAGCTTCAGCGGCGTCACCACGGCCACCCTGACCGTCACTGCCACCGGCAGCGCCGTGGCGAACTCCGGCCTTAAGTTCCGCTGCCTGGCCGGCAACAGTGGCGCCACGAATGTCGCCAGCACTGTTGCGACGCTGACCGTCACCCCGGCGCCGGCGACGGTGACGCTGGGCGCGCTCACGCAGACCTTCAGCGGCGCGCCGCGCCCCGCGACGGTGACGACCAGCCCCGTTGGTCTGCCGGTGACAGTGACCTATGC
>JBAXLL010000165.1:0-5268 GCA_037134835.1 Verrucomicrobiota bacterium | reverse complement strand
GCAGGGGTTGGGCTGGCTGCGGCAGGTCGGCGGCTGCGCCACGCGGCTGGCCGGGGGGGAGTGGACCCTCCGCAATTTTTTCGGACTGCTGGGCGCGTTGAGCCTGGCGTGGCAGGCGGCCTGGCTGTGCTGGCGGCGCAAGCCGGACGAACTTTGGTGGCGGGTGGGAGCGGCCTATGGGCTGCTCTTCATGGTGCTCGGGGACGCGGTGTGGGGCAGCTATTGGGCGGCGATGCGCGCGATGTTGCCCATGACGGCCACCTACACCCTCTCGTTGCGCGGCGAAAAACATTTCTGGCCGCTACTGTGGACCGGACATCTCACCCTAGCGCATGCAATCTGGCGACTGCTGCCGCTCTGAACGCAAGCTTGGCCAGCCGCCGGGATGGCTGCATGCAGCGGTCAGACGACCCCGGGCGGCGGGAGCGCAGGGGAAAAAGCGGACAAAACCAAGCCCACGGATCCCGGCCAAGCGGAGCCTTTTTCACCGAGGATACCGGCACCGGACCGACTTGCAGGGGGTCGGATGCTTATTCTCCAATCCACACCAGGTCGCCGGTGCGCACCTCGTCGTAGAGCTCAATGATCTCGAGATTGCGCAATAGCACACACCCGGCGCTGCACGGCCGGCCGATCTTGTCCTCATGGTTCGTCCCATGGAGGTAGATGTAGCGCGTGTAGGTGTCCACGGCATCGCCGGCATTCACGCCTGGATCTAGGCCGCGAAGCCAGAGGATGCGGGTGGTGATGAGATTGGCCGCCTGCTCCGCCTCGGAAAATTCCGAGAAGTGCCGGCCGGTGGGCACGCGGCCCTTGAACACCATGCCGGGCGGCTGGCCGGCGCCGATGCGCTCGGCAATCTCGTGGAGGCCGCGAGGGGTGCCGAGGGAGTTTTTCACGTTGGACGGTGGCAGGCGGGAGGTGGAAATGGCGAAGCTGCGCAAGAGCAAGCCGGCGCGGTAGAACTGCAACGTCTGCGGGCCCAGGCGCACCACAAGAAGACGCTCTGCGGGCTTGATGCCGAGGCGGACGCATGTCTGATTAACCAGCTCCAAGTTTTTTTTCATCGTGAATACCAAGCAATATGTTGTCGGCATCGTCGGGGCCACCGGCGCCGTCGGTCAAGAGCTGGTGCGGCTGATGCACGAGCGCAATTTCCCGCTGCGCGGGCTGCGGCTGTTTGCCTCGGCGCGTTCGGCCGGCCGTATGGTGGAGCGTTTCGGCCAGAAGCTCACGATCGAGGAAGCGAAGCCCGGCGCGTTTGCCGGCGTGGATGTGGCCTTTTTCGCCGCCGGCGGGCCGGTGACGCGCGCCTTGGCGGCCAACGCCGTGAAGGACGGCTGCCTGGTCATCGACAAGAGCTCGGCGCTGCGCATGGATCCGACGGTGCCGCTCGTCATCCCCGAGATCAACCCGCAGGAATTGCGCGGACACGCGGGCCTCATCGCGAATCCGAACTGCTCGACGGCCGTCATGCTTATGGGCCTCTGGCCGCTGCACCAGAAGTTCGGGGTGAAGCGGGTCATCGTTTCGACCTATCAGTCGGTATCCGGCACCGGGGCGGAGGCGGTGCGCGAGCTGGAGGAACAGGTGCAGGCGCACGTGCATGGCCGGCCGATCGCGCCCAAGATTTACCCCTACCAGATCGCTTTCAACTGCATCCCGCAGGTGGATACGTTTGGCGACGACGGCTACACGGGGGAGGAAACCAAGATGGCGCAGGAGAGCCGCAAGATCATGGGCCTGCCGCACCTCAAGTTGTCGGCCACCTGCGTGCGCGTGCCGGTCGTGCGGGCGCATTCGGTGGCGGTGAGCGCGGAGTTCGATCGTCCGGTCAGCGTCGCCGAGGCTCGCGCCGCCGTGGCGGCGTTTCCCGGCGCGGTGCTGGTGGATGAGCCGGCGGAAAAGAAGTATCCGACGCCGCTGGATTTCGCCGAAAAGGTGAAGTGCGGTGTGGGCCGGCTGCGCGTAGACACGGCGTTGGAGAACGGCCTGTCGTTCTGGGTGAGCGGCGACAATCTCTGGAAAGGCGCTGCGCTTAACGCCGTGCAAAACGCTGAGCTGATGATCCGCGAGGGGTGGCTGAAGCGGAAAGCATGAACAGGCACGGGGATGGGCGGCTTTGGGCCCAACTCTTCCGTGATCCAGGCCGGAGAGAAGGCTGCAAGCCGGGCTCAATTCCCCGCTTTCCAAATCTCCCGCCGGCACCCATGCTGGCGGCCTTGCCTTTTCCGATCATGAATCTCTCTGCCGCCCGCCCGCTGTTATTTCTCGTGGCCCTGGCCACCGCCTGCACCGTGGCACGCGCGGCCAATGCCCTCGGCGCGGACGCCGAGCGGCTCAGGGCGGAGCTGGCCACCCAGCAGATGAAGGCCGACCTCCGCGAGTTCGACCTCAAGCGGATTAACAGCCAGCTGGCCGACGCCACGAAGCGTCTCGCCGACACACAGGCAGCCCTAGTCGCCAAGGACAAAGAGATTGCCGCCCTCAAGATCAACACCACGCCCACCCCCGCGGACAGCAGTCGTGCATCGGTCGCTGAATTCGACCAACTCCGCCGCGAACGGGATCAGGCTCGCGACACAGCTGCCGGTGCCGAAATTGCACGCGCCGAACTGCGCGGCCAGCTTCAGCAGGCCATTGTAAAATACGCCGCGCTCCAAACCGAATACGCCGCCGCCCAGACCGAAAAAAGCTCCCTGCAGCAGCAAATCGCCCGCCTCGAGGCCGGCAGGGCCAGCGAGCAGCCTCAGCTCCAGCAAGCGAGCGCGCAACTCGCAGCCGTCCAAGCCGAGCGTGACGCACTCAAGGCCCAGCTGGCCTCCAGTCAGGGTGAACAGGCTGCCAAGCTCGCGGCTAGGGACCGCGAACTGGCCGCGCTGAAGGACGCCGACGCCGCACGCGCCGGCCTCGTCACAGAAAAAACTTCGCTGCAACAGCAGCTCGCCAAACTCACCGCCAGCCGGGCCGAAGAGCAGAGGCAGCAGCAGACGACCGCCGATGCGCTCAAGGCTAGGCTCGACGCGACGACGGCTCAGGCCGCCGCTGCCGCGAAGGAGCGCGACGCGTTGAAAGGTCAGCTAACGGTAAAGGATAAAGAGCTCGCCGCCATCCAGGCGGAGCGCGACCGACTGAGGAAAGATACTGCCGTCCAGCAGGAAAAAATGGACCAGCTTCAGGCCCGTCTCGCTATCGCACCGCCGGCCACGTCCCGTGCCGGTGAAACCGACACCGCCGCTGCGCTAAGGCAGCAGCTCGCCGAGGCCACCGGCAAACTCGACGCCGCCACACGTGAAGGCACCCTCCGGCAGGCCGAGATCGACCGCCTGCAGCAGTCCCTCGGTCAGCTCACCGCCTTGGCTAAAGCCGTCGATGAGCGCACCGCCGCGGGCACCCGCGCGCAGTCCGATCTCGAGGTCATGAGCGCGGCCGCCACCCGCCTGAACAACGAGCTAGTCACCGCCCGCGAGCAGGCCCGCCTCGCGCAGGCCGCCGCAGCTGCTGCGGCGGCCGAAAATCAAAGCCTGAAAACCCGCCTCGTCCTCACCGATCGCGCTGCCGCCGGTTCGGTGGAGCCGTCCGCGTTCGTGCCCAGCCGGCCGCCGGCTGCCGTGTCCCTGCCGCCAGCGCCCGAACTGCCTGCCACAACGGTTGCGGCGGCGGCTCCCGTGGCTGTGGCCGAGCCGCGCATCCATGTTGTTGCGGCTGGCGACACGCTGAGTGGTGTCGCCAAAAAATACTACGGCAACGCGTCACGCTGGTCCGCGATCCTTGACGCCAACCGCGCGGCCATCAAAAATGCGGATGTCCTCACTGTCGGCACTAGGCTGAAAATCCCCTGAGCCGGCAACAAATTTTCATCCCGCAGCATTTTTTCATTCCGCCATGCCCAATCTTCCCACCCAGTTCGCCAACGTCACGGTTGTGACCAAGGCCAATGTTTATTTCGACGGCAAAGTCGCCAGCCATACGGTGAACCTCGCCGATGGCACAAAGAAGACGCTCGGCCTCATTTGGCCCGGCTCCTATCACTTCGGCACTGCCGCGTCCGAGCGCATGGAGATCGTGTCCGGCGCGTGCCGCGTGACACTCGACGGCCAGACATCCGTCCAAGACTACGCCACTGGCACCGCGTTCGACGTGCCGGGCAAGAGCGGCTTCACCATCGAGGTGAAGACTGGTCTCTGCGAATATATCTGCTCATTCCTGACCGCGTGACGACGGGGCGGCCGCCAGGTGACCACTGGTTCGGGAGGAGCCTGATTCTTGCGCACGGCAATTTATGCGGTTGAACCCGTGTGGTTCTTGGACACAGTTCCGCGCTGCATGACTACTCCGCCCCGCCTCCTGCTTGCCGCCGCCGTGGCGCTTGGCACAACCGTCGTCTCCGCCCAAGTTTCCCCGACGGATGCCGCCGCTGTCCCGCTCGCGCCGATCATCGTGCGCGCGCCACAGACCGTGGCGGATGAGGCGGCGGGCGCCTCGTTCGTGGGGCTCGAGGCCCTGCCGCATGCGCAGCCGGGGATGGCGGGATTCGCCGAACTGGTGCCGAACTTTGCCGTCGCCAGCAGCGGGGCCCGTTCGTTCGGCGATATTTTTGCGGTGCGCGGCCTGACCAACACGCCGTTTTTCGGCGACCCCGCCGTGGCCGTCTATCTTGATGACCTGCCACTCGGCGCGGGGTTCACGTTTCCCGCAGAGCTGACGGGTTTTGCGAGCGGGGCGCTGCTTCGCGGCCCGGGCCAGAACACGCGCTTTGGCCGCGCCGGTCCCGGCGGCGTACTCCAGTTTACCACCCCGGCATCGGTGGCCGTCGGCCAGCCGGAACATGCGGTTGGCGTGAGCTACGGCAATTTCAACGCCCGCAGTGTCACGCTGAGCGCCGGTGGCGCCAACGGCTCTGGCGACGTGCTGGTCGCCGCCGGTTACGACGCGCGCGACGGTTACGTCAGGAACACGACACTCAACGCCGAGGTGGATCCGCAGGAAAGCCTTTCGACGCTCGCCCGGCTGCGCTACCGCCCGGTGATCCATACCGAGCTCACGCTGCTGCTCACCGCGCAGCGTGCGCGCGATGGCGCGCAGGCGCTGGTCCCGCTCGGCGGCCCGCTCTTCAGCGTGGCCCGCACGGCCGAGGGGCAGACCGACCTGGAGGCACTCAACGTCGGACTGACGGCAGCCTTTGACACCGACGCCGGCCGGTTGACCGCTGCAACCACCCACACCGACTGGGACCTGGGCCCCTACTCCAACTCGCAGGTGCTGTTT
>JBAXLL010000164.1:0-5331 GCA_037134835.1 Verrucomicrobiota bacterium | reverse complement strand
GGTGCGCACCCCGTCGCGACACACTCCATCTTTTCCTCCATGCTACGCGGGCCGGGCTGCTCGATTTCAGCTGGGACATGATCTGCCCGCACTGCCGGGGTGCGCAGAAGCCCGCCGCCTCGCTCGCGGGCGTCACTTCGGTCGCGCACTGTGAGTCCTGCGATGTGGATTTCACTACCAACTTCGACCAGTGTATCGAGCTCACCTTTACGCCGAACGCCGCCGTCCGCGCCGTCATGCGGGCGGATTACTGCGTGGGCGGCCCGCAGGTGACACCGCACATCGTCGCCCAGCAGTCGCTGGCTTCCGGCGAACGGCGGGTGCTGTCCATCGCACTCAAGCCCGGCCGCTACCGTCTGCGTGTGCCGGGCGTGGCGGCGCAGCAGGCCTTTCGGGTCGCAGCCGGCGCCCCGCGCTCGCTCCGGCTCGACCTCGGCCTGGCCTTGACCGCCGGCCTGTCCGGCCCCCCGTTTGGGGAACCGGCGGTCGCGCCCGACGGTGAGCTTACCCTCGTCAACGCGACCGATGCCGCCGGCCTCGCCATCATCGAGCACATGGCCTGGAGCGACCAGTCCACGACCGCCGCCGAGGTCACGTCCCTCCAGCTTTTTCGCGACCTATTTTCACGCGAGGTGCTGCGGCCCGGCGAGCAGATCAGCGTGGGCACAATGACGGTGGTGTTCACCGACCTGAAAAACTCCACCCAACTCTACCGCGAGATCGGTGACGCGCCCGCGTTTGGCCGCGTGCTCACGCATTTTGAGATCCTGAAGGGCGCCGTCGCCGCCGAGGGCGGGGCCATAGTGAAGACGATGGGCGACGCCATCATGGCGGTCTTCCCGCGTCCGGTCGCCGCGCTGCGTGCGCTGCAGCACGCGCAACGGCAGCTCGCACACCCCCAGGATTTCTCCCTGCCCGCGGGCGTGACGGTGCCGCCATCGTCGTTGCGTCCGCTCGCGCTGAAGGCCGGCTTGCACTGCGGTCCATGTCTCGCTATCAACCAGAACGACCGTCTCGACTACTTTGGCACCACGGTGAACCTGACCGCGCGACTCTGTGGTCTATGCACGGGCACGGATTTGATTCTCTCCTCCGCCGTGCGGGCCGACGCTGAGATTGCTGCACTGCTCGCCGGGTCTGGCGCAGACATTGTCTGCCAGCCCGAGCGCGCCACGCTGAAGGGTTTTGGCAATGAAGCGTTTGAAGTCTGGCGAGTGAAGGCTGCTGGCTGACATCCGCCGGGCACTCAGGCCGGGGGCGCTCCGTTCCCATCCGTCCGTTTGGCGAAGACCATCTTGCCGCCGGCGGTGGGGAGCACGCTGATGATTTCCACGGTGACCCGCTGGCCCAGCGCGGCTCGGCCGGCGTTGACGACCACCATCGCCCCGTCCTCCAGGAAACCGATGGCCTGGCCTTCTTCCTTGCCCGGCTTGACGAGTTCGACCTCCAGGGTCTCGCCAACGACAATCTCGGGACGCAACGCCTGGGCGAGTGTGTGAAGGTTGAGCCACGGCACGCCATGAAACTCGGCGAGCTTGGCGAGATTGTAGTCGGTGGTGAGGAGCTTGGCCTTCATTGCCTGTGCCAGGAAGACCAGCTTGGCATCCACCTCGCCAGGGCGGGCTTCGCTCTCGTTGATGCGGAGGTCAAGGTGCTTGAGCTTGCGCAGGGCATTGAGCACGTCGAGGCCACGTCGGCCCCGCGCTTGTTTGCCGAGATCGGCGGAGTCGGCCACCCCTTGCAGCTCACGCAGCACAAAACGCGGGATGACGAGGGCCGCGCCGAGGAAGCCCGTCTGACACACGCGGGCGATGCGGCCGTCAATTAGCGCGCTGGTGTCCACCACAACGAGGGGCGTCTCGACCTCATGCGGCACGAAGCGCACATAGGGAATGACCAGGTTGAACTCATCCTTGCCGCGCAGTGCGATGACCGCACAGAGATAAGGGAGCACGATGAACAGCGCAAGGCGCACCAGAAATTTGGTGTCCTCATCGCCTTTTTCCAGCAGCGGAGAGGAGCCGATCAGGTGTGCGATGAGTGCGCCCACCGCGATGCCAAAAGTGATCGCTGACAACCCGCGCAGGGAAAAGCCCTTGAGCAGAATGTCCACCAGCACCACCAGCACCCCGATGGACAGTCCGATGAATATGGCCCGCCCGCGATAACCGTCCCACGCCGGGACGGAGTAGCAGACGAGCCAGCCCGCCGCCGCGCAGAGCGCGACAAACACGAGACGGATGGGCAGCAGGGTTTTGTTCATGGGCAGCGGGGCGGGTCAGCGGCGCAGGAGGAACAGCAACCAAGGCAGGATGATGAGCGCGGCCATGAGCACGAACAGCAGCCGCCGGACGCGGCGGGCTTTGACGAGGTCGGACTCGCTGGGTGCGGGTGGGCTCATGACCGGCAGGCTCGCGGGGTCGCGTGGGCGTGACAATCCAATTTTACCCACAGCGCAACCGCGCGGGCGCGCTCATCGGGCCGGCTGCGCTTCGCCAGCGGAGTTGGACATGGGCGGGGTCGTACCGAGGCTCGTCAGAGGCAAATCGGCCGACTCGGCCAAGAACCGGAAGCCGATATGTCGCACGCGATCGTTTTTGGCCCGCAGGTCAATGGGGATTTTTACGAGTGCGGCAGCGGCATCCTGATAGCTGCCGCCGGCAGTGGGTGCGTCGGCCGCCGGTTCGGCGGCATCGAGCCACTCGGCGACGTTTCCCAGCAGGTCCGAAAACCCGGCGGCGTTGGCTGGCTGCCTGGCGACAGGCTGGGTCGAGCCTGAGCTGTTGTCACGACTCCAGACGGTGGGCTGCGGGGTGGGGCCAAGCGCGGCGCGAAATTCCGCTTCCGTCGGAAGCCGAACGGTTACGCCGAGCAGCCATGACAGTTGGATGCAAAACGTGTGCGCTTCGTGCCAGCTGACCGAATCCACCGGCCGGGTTGGGGCGAGGTTGCGGCTGGGATTGGTGCCGGAGACGAGCTGATAGAGGGTCTGCGTGACTTCCGTTTTGAACAATGCGCGGTCCGTTGCGCCAGGGAGTCGCAGCAAGCCGGCGTAGGCGAGGCGCTGGATTTCGGGCAGGTCGCTCCGACGCGCAGCGAGGTAGTCGGTCTTGGCCTTTAGCGCAGGGTCACGCCGGTCGCTTTTTGGAAAGTTGGAGAACAGCCGGTCCGCCGTGCGCGCGGCTTCGGCGATTTTTTGCGCGGCTTCCACCGGACGGCGCTGCCGTACGAGGTCGGCGATGGCGCGGTCAAGTGTGGCCAGTAGCGTGGCGGTCGGGCCGGAGGCGGCAGTCTGGCGCTGTGCTTCCAGTTTGTCCGCCCGGTCGGTGGAGACGAATTCGCCGCGCGGGAATTTCTCGTTGATGCCGAGTTGCGCCTCACGCGCTAGTTGAAACGCCTCGGTGGCCTCGGCGTCCCGACCGGAGGCGAGCGCGGCCGCGCCGGTGCGTTCGCTTTCCTCGCTTTGGGCCCGAAGGCCGGCTGCACCAAATGATTCGATCTCAGCCGCGATCAGGTCGGCCGCGTGAGTGCTGGCGTAGGGCGTGGCGGGGTAGTCGCGGTTGATGCGGCCTTGGAGGGTGCGGGCACGGTTGAAAGACACAATGGCGGCGGGAACGCGGCCGGCGGCGGCGGCGGTGTGGGCCTCGGCGAGTGCGGCCTCGAGTTCAAGGTGGACGGTCTCGGCTTCTATCTGGGCGAGATCCAGCTGGAGTTTACTCTCGCGACCGTTGCTTTTAAGGCCGATCTCGGCACCGCTGGCATTGACCTCGTGCTGGAGGCGGAGTGCCTCGCGGAGTGGAGGATCCGCCTCCGCGAGCCGGCCGGCGGCGAGTGCGGCCTCACCCTCGGCGGTAAGACGGACGATCTGCGGGAGCAAGTTCTGGACGCGGAAATTCTCAATCTCGGTGTCGAGGCGGTGCTGCAGGGCGACTTGCTGTTCGTCGGCACCGGCGATCAACCGGATGAGCTGACGCTGCTTTTGGGCTGCTTCCTTGAGGGCGGCCAGAGCTCCGGGCGGCGGTGGGGTGCTTGCCCCCGTCAAGGCGTTACGGTAAGCCTTCTCCAATGCGGCGATTTCGGCGGCGAGTTGCTTTACCGTCGGATCTTTCGGACTCAGCGTTGGGGTTTGGTTGGCCCGGGCGGCTGCGTCTGGTTGGCTGAAATGAAGGTTGGCGGCAAGCAACCCGATAAACGCCAGCAGCGACACAACCCAGACCCAATGGCGGGCGACGGTGCGGGCGAAGTTTTGCAAAAATACTCCCATGCGGATGGCGGGCGGTCATCAAAAAGCCGATCTGACAAAAGGCAACGTGTTCCTGCGCAATGGCGCCGCAGGCTCGACAACCGCCGGCGCGGCCCGTTTCCATCAGACATGTTGGAAAATCTCGTCATCCTCGCCCCTGGATTGCTTGGCGGCTCCGTCGCCCAGGCGGCGCGCGCGCGTGGTCTCGCGCGGCGGATCACGCTTTGGGCGCGCCGGCCCGAGGCTCGGCTCGCCCTGCGCGGCCAGCCGTGGTGCGACGTCGTCGCTGACACTCCAGCGGCGGCTGTCACTGGAGCCACGCTTGTCGTGCTCGCCGCACCGGTGGATAAAATTGCCGGGCTCGCGTGCGACCTCGCGCCGCACCTGCCGGCCGGCGCGCTCGTGACCGACGTAGGCAGCGTGAAGGGTGAAATCTGCCGCCTCGCGCACGCAGCTCTCGCTCCACGCGCGCACTTCGTCGGTGCGCACCCTATCGCTGGCTCGGAGAAAACCGGCTGGGATTACGCCAGTGCCGGTCTGTTTGACCAGCGTACCTGCTTTGTCACGCCGCTGCCTGGGACGAATGCCGCCGCGACCGACGCGGTGGTGAAATTCTGGCATGCACTCGGGTCGGAGCCCGTCACGGTTTCGCCCGACGCGCATGACGAGATTGTAGCCCATATCAGCCACCTGCCGCAGGTGCTCGCTTCAGTATTGGGCGTGTTTCTCGCCGCCAAAAATCCGGCGTGGCGCAACTACGCCGGCGGCGGCCTGCGTGACACCACCCGCATCGCCGCCAGCGATCCACAGATCTGGCGACCCATCCTCGAGCAAAACCGCGACGAAATCCTCCGCGCCCTGCGCCAGTTCCAAGACGAGCTGCAGGTCATGCAGGCCGCGCTCGCCAACCGCGACTGGCCCGAGGTGACCGCCCGTCTCGAACGCGCCAAAAATTGGCGTGACCAATTCCGCTCCGCGCCATGACCCCGCTGCCTCCTATTCTGCCCATCGTGCCGTTCACAAAGCCCGCGCGTGGCGAGGTCACGCTGCCCGGCTCGAAGAGCATCACCAACCGTGCCCTCCTACTC
>JBAXLL010000163.1:0-5336 GCA_037134835.1 Verrucomicrobiota bacterium | reverse complement strand
AGGCGAGAACGGAGCGCAGAAATGGAAGGCGCACAGGGACGGGGCCGGGTAGGGGACTGGGACGGGCGCGATATCGCGCTCACTAATGATGCGGTCTCGGTGACCTCGGAGCAACGCAGGCCCCCTCAAGCACCCCAAAACGACCCCTCAGCCAGCCCCCGCCGCACGCGCCAACCGCAGCTGTTCAGTGGAGCTCCAGCTGCCAGTATCCGACGTTCATCCAGTGCCCAAACTTGATCCCGATATTCGAGAACTCGGCGACCTTCACGAAGCCAAACTTCTCGTGCAAGCGCACGCTGGCCTCGTTCGGGAGCCCAATTCCACCCACTGCGGTGCGGATCCCGCGCGCACGAAGCAATGGCAACAATGCCGCATAAAGTGCGCTTCCGACTCCCATGCCAGAATTCCCCGGGGCGCAGTAGACGGTGACCTCAGCCGAGAAGCGATACCCGACACGCGGCTTCCATGGTGATGCGTACGCGTACCCCACGATCTGGCCCGCACGCTCAGCCACTAACCAAGGAAGTCCCGACGCGTCGATCTGCTCGATGCGGTCGGTGATCACAGCGCCCGTCACGGCCTCTTCCTCGAACGTGACGGCGGTATTGAGCACAAAGTGATTGTAGATCGTCGCAATCGCGGAGGCATCGTCACGCGACACAGGACGCACATCACACGTCGTCGGCTGACCTAGCATGCTACGCGGCGGCGCGGGCGTCATGACCCGATGCATGAGCCCGCGTGAAGGCGAGCACACCGATCAATCCCAGCAACTGGACGACGCCGGCAATGTAAAATGGCGCTCCTTCGGCAGCGCTCGGCATGCCGGGCGCGATCGCGTACGCGAAGCTCGCGCCGAAGAGTGTGGGCCCAAGCATCCCGGCCACTCCTCCCAAGCTCCCCAGCGCGCCCTGCAGTTGCCCCTGCTCCTCTGGCGAGACGCGTGCAGACATCAAGGCCTGTGCCGAGGGCGCGTAGAGTCCCGCCAGAGAACCGAACGGAATGCCAAGCATGAACCAGAATGGGGTCGACGCCACGCCGTACAACACACTCGCCAGCGCCGCACAGCCAAGGCCAATCATGGCTGAAGTGCGCTCCCCAAATTTCTTCACGACTGGGCGAATAATCCCCCCTTGCACCACCGAACTCGTAACGCCAACAATCGCGAGGGTAATCCCGGTGCGACTTGCACTCCAGCCGTAGCGATGCCCCACATAGAGCACGTACACAGCCGGCAGTACCTGGTGTGCGAGCTGGTAGCAAAACTGAACGACGGCGAGCCCGGCGAGCGTCGCGCTCGAGCGTAACAGTCGCAGCGAGCCCAGCGGATTCGCGCGCGTCCAAGAAAATGGCTCGCGTCGATCGCGCGGGAGCGATTCCGGAAGTGCGAAATATCCGTAGACCGCATTGGCGGCCGTCAGAGCGCCGGCGACCCAGAAAGGGAGCCGCGGATCGTGCGCGCCAAGCGCGCCGCCGAGTGCTGGACCCAGGACGAAACCAAGTCCCCACGCCGCGCCGATCATCCCAAAGGCGCTCGCACGCTTCTCCGGCTCGGTGACGTCGGCGATATAGGCACCCGCCGTGGTGTACGTCGCACCGCAGATCCCTGAGGTGATGCGTCCGAACCAGAGCCAGGCGAGCGTCGGCGCCGCGGCCATGACGATGTAGTCCACCACGAGGCCAACGAGCGCGAGCAGGATGACTGGGCGACGACCGAAGCGATCGGAGAGGGAACCGAGGATCGGCGAGAACAGGAACTGCGCCGCGGCGTACGCGCTGCCGAAGAGCCCCCACATGTTGGCGGCGCGCACGGTGTCGTTGTGCAGGAACGAGGCCACGAGCGACGGCAACACGGGCACGACAATCCCGAAGGCCAGCACGTCGAGAATGACGGTCAGGTAGAGAAAGCGAAGCGCGCGGGCGCTGGCGGCGGTTGGCATGCAGCGCCGAATCTATCCCACTAGCGCTTCAAGCGCGAGGCGCAGGCTTGCCAAAGACGCGGCGAGGTGCGGTGCGTCGAGGTGTCAAGAGATGCGTATTGACACCTTACGCAAGAAAGCGCCGCGCCACCTGCTCGAGTCGGTCATCACCGGATTTCTCCGCTTCCACACGGATCGCCTCGACGAACCCCTTCAGCTTGGGTTCGCCCCAGTAGTAGCCGGTCGCGCGCTCGGCGAGTTGCGTCTCGTTGACGCGCGCCGCTTCAAGCAGCGCGCGAGCGGCGGCTTGGTCGTAGCGGGGGTCATCCCGCTCGGGGAGGTCATAGAAACGCCGAGGCATCTCGCCTTCGGCGTCGTCTCTTAGGAATGCGCGTGACATAGTATGAGGAATAGAAATCGACGGAGGGGGATGCCGCCACTCTTGCCAAAGGGCAATCGCCCGGCGTGGACGGTTCGTCCACGCCGGGCGATTGATACACAACGGGTGACACGGCGCGACGGTTACCGATCGTCGTCCTGGAACGGCGACCCGCTGCCGCCGGTCCCCGACGCACGCTCAACGCGCATTACCTGCTTGTACGTCTTGCCATCAACGACGATGCTCACGAGATAATCGCCAGCGGCAACAGCGCCCGCCCCACGCATACCACCAAAGGCACCCGCGCCGCCGCGTCCCGCGAGGGTCCGGAACAACGTCATCAGTTGATTTTGGTCCGGCGGTGCGGCCGCGGCCGCACCGCCGGACCAAAATCAACTGATGACGTTGTTCCGGACCCTCGCGGGACGCGGCGGCGCGGGTGCCTTTGGTGGTATGCGTGGGGCGGGCGCTGTTGCCGCTGGCGATTATCTCGTGAGCATCGTCGTTGATGGCAAGACGTACAAGCAGGTAATGCGCGTTGAGCGTGCGTCGGGGACCGGCGGCAGCGGGTCGCCGTTCCAGGACGACGATCGGTAACCGTCGCGCCGTGTCACCCGTTGTGTATCAATCGCCCGGCGTGGACGAACCGTCCACGCCGGGCGATTGCCCTTTGGCAAGAGTGGCGGCATCCCCCTCCGTCGATTTCTATTCCTCATACTATGTCACGCGCATTCCTAAGAGACGACGCCGAAGGCGAGATGCCTCGGCGTTTCTATGACCTCCCCGAGCGGGATGACCCCCGCTACGACCAAGCCGCCGCTCGCGCGCTGCTTGAAGCGGCGCGCGTCAACGAGACGCAACTCGCCGAGCGCGCGACCGGCTACTACTGGGGCGAACCCAAGCTGAAGGGGTTCGTCGAGGCGATCCGTGTGGAAGCGGAGAAATCCGGTGATGACCGACTCGAGCAGGTGGCGCGGCGCTTTCTTGCGTAAGGTGTCAATACGCATCTCTTGACACCTCGACGCACCGCACCTCGCCGCGTCTTTGGCAAGCCTGCGCCTCGCGCTTGAAGCGCTAGTGGGATAGATTCGGCGCTGCATGCCAACCGCCGCCAGCGCCCGCGCGCTTCGCTTTCTCTACCTGACCGTCATTCTCGACGTGCTGGCCTTCGGGATTGTCGTGCCCGTGTTGCCGTCGCTCGTGGCCTCGTTCCTGCACAACGACACCGTGCGCGCCGCCAACATGTGGGGGCTCTTCGGCAGCGCGTACGCCGCGGCGCAGTTCCTGTTCTCGCCGATCCTCGGTTCCCTCTCCGATCGCTTCGGTCGTCGCCCAGTCATCCTGCTCGCGCTCGTTGGCCTCGTGGTGGACTACATCGTCATGGCCGCGGCGCCGACGCTCGCCTGGCTCTGGTTCGGACGCATCACCTCAGGGATCTGCGGTGCGACGTACACCACGGCGGGTGCCTATATCGCCGACGTCACCGAGCCGGAGAAGCGTGCGAGCGCCTTTGGGATGATCGGCGCGGCGTGGGGACTTGGTTTCGTCCTGGGTCCAGCACTCGGCGGCGCGCTTGGCGCGCACGATCCGCGGCTCCCTTTCTGGGTCGCCGGCGCTCTGACGGCCGCCAATGCGGTCTACGGATATTTCGCACTTCCGGAATCGCTCCCGCGCGATCGACGCGAGCCATTTTCTTGGACGCGCGCGAATCCGCTGGGCTCGCTGCGACTGTTACGCTCGAGCGCGACGCTCGCCGGGCTCGCCGTCGTTCAGTTTTGCTACCAGCTCGCACACCAGGTACTGCCGGCTGTGTACGTGCTCTATGTGGGGCATCGCTACGGCTGGAGTGCAAGTCGCACCGGGATTACCCTCGCGATTGTTGGCGTTACGAGTTCGGTGGTGCAAGGGGGGATTATTCGCCCAGTCGTGAAGAAATTTGGGGAGCGCACTTCAGCCATGATTGGCCTTGGCTGTGCGGCGCTGGCGAGTGTGTTGTACGGCGTGGCGTCGACCCCATTCTGGTTCATGCTTGGCATTCCGTTCGGTTCTCTGGCGGGACTCTACGCGCCCTCGGCACAGGCCTTGATGTCTGCACGCGTCTCGCCAGAGGAGCAGGGGCAACTGCAGGGCGCGCTGGGGAGCTTGGGAGGAGTGGCCGGGATGCTTGGGCCCACACTCTTCGGCGCGAGCTTCGCGTACGCGATCGCGCCCGGCATGCCGAGCGCTGCCGAAGGAGCGCCATTTTACATTGCCGGCGTCGTCCAGTTGCTGGGATTGATCGGTGTGCTCGCCTTCACGCGGGCTCATGCATCGGGTCATGACGCCCGCGCCGCCGCGTAGCATGCTAGGTCAGCCGACGACGTGTGATGTGCGTCCTGTGTCGCGTGACGATGCCTCCGCGATTGCGACGATCTACAATCACTTTGTGCTCAATACCGCCGTCACGTTCGAGGAAGAGGCCGTGACGGGCGCTGTGATCACCGACCGCATCGAGCAGATCGACGCGTCGGGACTTCCTTGGTTAGTGGCTGAGCGTGCGGGCCAGATCGTGGGGTACGCGTACGCATCACCATGGAAGCCGCGTGTCGGGTATCGCTTCTCGGCTGAGGTCACCGTCTACTGCGCCCCGGGGAATTCTGGCATGGGAGTCGGAAGCGCACTTTATGCGGCATTGTTGCCATTGCTTCGTGCGCGCGGGATCCGCACCGCAGTGGGTGGAATTGGGCTCCCGAACGAGGCCAGCGTGCGCTTGCACGAGAAGTTTGGCTTCGTGAAGGTCGCCGAGTTCTCGAATATCGGGATCAAGTTTGGGCACTGGATGAACGTCGGATACTGGCAGCTGGAGCTCCACTGAACAGCTGCGGTTGGCGCGTGCGGCGGGGGCTGGCTGAGGGGTCGTTTTGGGGTGCTTGAGGGGGCCTGCGTTGCTCCGAGGTCACCGAGACCGCATCATTAGTGAGCGCGATATCGCGCCCGTCCCAGTCCCCTACCCGGCCCCGTCCCTGTGCGCCTTCCATTTCTGCGCTCCGTTCTCGCCT
>JBAXLL010000162.1:0-5348 GCA_037134835.1 Verrucomicrobiota bacterium | reverse complement strand
CTGCTGGGCTGCCTGACCATTGGCATGGCTGGCTACCATTGGCTCGAAAGCCAAAGCTGGGTGGATGCGTTTGCCAACGCCGCGATGATCCTGTCCGGCATGGGTCCGCTGGATCCGTTAAAAACCACCGCCGGAAAGCTCTTTGCCGGGTGCTATGCGATCTTCAGCGGAGTCGCCTTTCTCACGACGGTCGGCTTCTTCCTCGCACCCATCGCCCACCGCGTGCTGCACAAGTTTCATCTGGACTCCCAAAAGTAGGCCCGGCCGCGGTGACCGGCGCTACTCCAAAATCCGCCGCAAGCTGTCGAGGTCGAGCACGCTGGCGAGGCTTTCTTCCTGCACCACCGCGGCCGCCAAGGCGGCTTTTTCCCGCTGCATGGCGCGGATTTTTTGCTCCACCGTGTTGGCGGCGATCAGGCGATAGGCGACCACGGGCTGCGTCTGGCCGATACGGTGCGTACGATCAATGGCCTGCGCCTCCACGGCTGGATTCCACCACGGGTCGCAGAGGATGACGTAGCTGGCGGCGGTGAGATTGAGGCCAAAGCCGGCCGCCTTGAGCGAAAGCAGAAAGACTGTCTGGCTGCGGTCAGCCTGAAATTTTGCCACCAACTCGGCACGGTTCTCCGTCTGTCCCGTGAGCACAAGGTGGCTGATGCCGGCGGTGGTGAGGCGGGCCTCGATGAGCTTGAGCAGCTCGACAAACTGGCTGAAGACGAGCACCTGCTGGCCTTCGGCCCGTAGTTCCTCGAGGCGTTCGACGAGCGCGTCGAGCTTGGCGCTGGGCAGCTCGCCATGGACCGGCGAGATGAGCGCCGGATGGCAGCAGATTTGGCGCAGGCGCAGGAGGCTGGCGAGAACATGGAAACGCACGGCGTCGAGCGCACGATCGGTCTCAACGCCGAGGAGCTGGGCGCGGGCGCGCTTGAGTTCGGCATCGTAGAGGAGGCGTTGCCCGCCCTCGAGATCCACAACGATTTCGTCCTCGGTGCGCGGAGGCAGTTCGGGCGCAACCTGGGCCTTGGTGCGGCGCAGCATGAAATGCCGGACGCGCCGGCGAAGGCGCGCGGCTGCGGCGGCATCGCCCTCGGGAAATTGCCGGCGAAACCCCGCCTGCGGGCCGAGCAGGCCAGGCTGCACAAATGCAAACAGGCTCCAGAGGTCGAGCAGGCGGTTTTCCACGGGTGTGCCGGTGAGCGCGAGCCGGTGGGCGGCAGGAATGGCGCGCGCGGTCTGCGCCGTCTGACTGAGGGGATTCTTGATGAACTGCGCCTCATCCAGAATGACGGCGTCCCACGGGTGCGCCTTGAACCAGGCGGCGTGGTTACGCAGCTGCGTATAATTGGCGACGAGGAGCGCGGGTCCGCCCGCCGGGCCGGGTGGAGTTTTTTCCAAGGTATTTTCCGAGGTGAACAGGCGGGCGGCGAGTGTTGGGGCAAAACGCTCGGTCTCAGCCAGCCAGCCATGCATCACGCTCTTGGGGCAGACCACGAGCGCCCGCAGCGGCTGGCGGCGGCGCGGCGCCGCAGCCTCATGGAGCAGCCAGACGAGTGCCTGCACCGTTTTACCCAACCCCATGTCGTCGGCGAGAATACCGCCAAAGCCGTTGGCCGCAAGATGGGCGAGAAAATGAAACCCCTCCTCCTGATAATGCCGCAACGTGCCGCGCAGTCCTGCCGGCTGCGCGGGTGCCGGCAGCGCCGCCAACGAGGCGGCGCGTTCGCGCAATCTCGCAGCGAGGGCGGCGTCCCGGGCGGCAAACGTCGCGGCCTCGCCCGCGAGCTGGAGGGCGTGCAGCCGATGGCGGGCAGGACGCCCTTGGGCAATCAGATCCTCGGCGCGCAAGCCGAGCCGGTCGAGCGCCGCGATGGTTTCAGCGCTTTCGCCCGGCGCCGGTTCAAGCTCCAACCGCTGCCAGCCGCGACCGGGCAGGCGCACCCATTTGCCGCGCGCCTTGAGCAAGGCCGCCAGTTCGTCGGCGGTGAGGGTGACGCCGGCCACGTGCAGCTCGGCGGTGAGATCAAACCAATCGCGGTCTGCGCCCGCCGCCGGCACGGCCGCAAACTCAACGTGGGCGCGCAGAGCGGGGCCGAGCAGTCCGACCAGCTCCGGCGCGGCCTCGATGGCCAGGTCCGCGGGCAACGTCGCCCGCCACTCGACGAACTCCTCGGCGAAGTTACGTGTGGCGGCGCGGGTCCACGCGCCGGCCCAGACGTTCCAGCGCAGACGAAAATCGGCAAAGTGGGCGCCGGCGGCGTTCGCGGCCGACACCTCGAGCCCGACCGCCGGCTCGCCCGGCGGGGGCGGGGGCGGCACGCCCTCCTTCGTCCACTGCCAGCCGCCATCGCCGCTCCAGTGCTGCTCGCAGGCCGGATCGTCCGAGCGCGCCAGCAGCCGCGCGTGAAACTGCATGGGGTCGTATTCGCTGTCCTCCGCACTGAGCCAGCATTTCAACACCGCCCGCGATGGGACCCGGCGCACCTTTTCGCCCGGCGCTCCCGTGACCGGTGGCGGCACCTCCGGCGGCTCGGCGGCGGCGACCTTGGCCTCGCTCGCCTGGGCGGCGAGCCACGCCAGACCGGCGGCCTGACCGTGGGCGCAGTGTTTCAGATGCGAACACGTGCAGTGCGACGACCACTGCCCGCGCGTGTAAAAAAGTTTGACCGCGTGCTCCCGTTCCTCGTCCTTCACGACCGCTTGGGCAAAATGGTCGGCATCCGCCCACACGCGTGAAACCAGCCCGTCCGCCAGCAGTTTTTCGCCGGCCTCGCGCACGGGCTCGGAGCCGGCGTCGAGCCACTGGCCGAGCGCGGCGAGCGACTCGGGGGTCGAGACACTGCGCACGGCGGGCGCGCGAACGCGGAATTTGGTGGCCATGAAAGGGAGGACGGGAAGGTGAGCGTAGACGGTCGGAATCGCCGA
The DNA here is from genome assembly GCA_037134835.1 of Verrucomicrobiota bacterium. GTDB lineage: Bacteria > Verrucomicrobiota > Verrucomicrobiia > Opitutales > Opitutaceae > CAIYUN01. Next base: position 2,426 of record JBAXLL010000162.1, on the reverse strand, counting down.
ACCCCGCCATTCCGGCGGGCAATCGGACGGGGGCCGGCAATGCCAGCCCGATTCAGCGCGTTCAGTACACCTGCTCTTCCAGCAGGGCGAAGAGTTCGGCCTCGGTGATGCGCCGCTGGGCCATCGAGTCTCGCTCACGCAGCGTGAATGTGTCGCCGGGCTTCTCGATCGTATCGAAGTCAATGGTCACGCACCACGGCGTGCCGATCTCGTCCTGCCGGCGGTAGCGGCGTCCGATGTTGCCGCCGTCATCGTAAAACACGGCATGGCGGCGCTGGAGTTTTTGATAGAGCGCGCGGGCCCGGCCGACGAGCGCCTCCTTGTTTTTCAGCAGCGGGAGCACCGCGACCTTCACTGGCGCAATGCGCGGGCTGAGGCGAAGCACCGTACGTTTTTCCACGTTGCCCTTCTCATCCTTCACATCCTCCTCCGCGTAGCCGGCACACAGCACGGCGAGCAGGATGCGGTCCACGCCGACAGCGGGCTCGATCACGTGCGGCACGAATTTCTTCTTGGTGGCTTCGTCGAAAATCTCCTGCGGTTTGCCGCTGGCCTGCGTGTGCTGGCCGAGGTCATAGTTGCCGCGCGCGGCGATGCCCCACAGCTCCTGCACCCCAAAGGGATATTGAAACATGATGTCCGTCGTGCCCTTCGAATAGAACGCGAGCTTGGCCTTCGGGTGGTCATATTCGCTCAGGTGCGAGTCGGGCAGGCCAATGCTCCGGAGCCAGCCCTTGCACCAGTCAATCCAGTGGCGGTGCCACTTCGCCCAGTCGTCGTCCTCGTGGATGAAGAACTCCATCTCCATCTGCTCAAACTCCCGCGAGCGAAAGATGAAGTTGCGCGGCGTGATCTCGTTGCGAAACGACTTGCCGATCTGCGCGATGCCGAACGGCAGCTTTACCCGCCCGGTGTCCACGATGTTTTTGAAGTCCACGAACATCCCCTGCGCGGTTTCGGGCCGCAAATAGGCGACCGACGAGGCGTCGGTCATCGCGCCGACGTTGGTCTGAAACATCATGTTGAACGAACGCGGCGGCGTGAGGCTGCCGGGCTCACCGGTGGCCGGAGAGGGGATGAGCGCAATCTCGTCGGGCTGCGCCTCGGTCATGTCCTTGGCCACGACGGGGGCGAGCGCACCTTGGAGGGCTTTCTTTCGCTTCAGGCTCTCGGCTGCGGCCTGCAAATCGCCCGCTGTATTCTCGCTTTCCAGCGCGGACACATAGCCGGCAGTTTTGCCGTCAACGACGACAGCGGCAAAAAAGAGCTGATCCGCCCGGTATCGCTGCTTGCTCACCTTGCAGTCCACCAGCGGGTCGGTGAAGCCGGCAACGTGGCCGGACGCCTCCCACACCTTGGGGTGCATGATGATGGAGCTTTCGAGACCGACGATGTCGTCCCGACGGCGAACCATGTCGGCCCACCAGCAGTCGCGGATGTTTTTCTTGAGCTCTGCGCCCAGCGGGCCGTAGTCGAAAAAGCCGTTGAAACCGCCGTAAATTTCGGACGACGGAAAGATGAAGCCACGCCGTTTGGCGAGCGACACAATGGCTTCCATGAGATTGGCGGAGGGCGCGGACGTGGACATAGGAACGGGCAGCACTAGCCGGCCATTCCGCCTGGGTCAATGGCGAGGTTTGGATAATACGCGCCTGCTGCTGTCATCAGGGTCCCGGCCCCAGCGCCTGAATCTGCTTCTGATAATCCGTCTCTTCCTTGGCCGACGCCTGTACCGTGGTCATCGCGGTGTTATATTTTACCAGCGCGCCAGGGTCGTCAAATTCCGCCCTGCCGCCTTTGATCCGCCAGTGTCCCCACTGAGCCTCAAACAAATCAAGCAACGCCAAGGCCGCCGTCACGATCCGGTCATCCGCCTCAAGGAACTTGAGATTCAACGGCGCCCGGCCGTTCAGTCCGCGCCGATAGCTGGTCAAAGCGTTCTCAATCGCCGTCGCCGACTCCCCGCTCTGCTCCATGCCAGCCCGGATCATGGCCTCGCCATCGGTGATATGCCGCCGCGCCTCTGCATGGGCGGCCAACACTTCTTGCAAGGCGGCACGGCGCGGCGGGACCAGGCTCCTGTCTGTCAGCCAGGAAAAGCTGAAAAGATTGTCGAATCCCGCCCGGCTGACCGCCGCCAACTGGCGCTCCTGCAGAGCCTGGCCCTGCGCCCTGAAATTCCGCATAAATTCCGTGGCCGCGCCATGGTCTTTCTCGAGTTGGTGGGTGAGCAGATACGCGCCAACCACCAGAGCCGCCCAAAATCCCACATTGAGTTTCTGGGGTGAATATCCGGCAAAACGCCAGACCAACCATGCGCCCAGAAATGGACCGACCACCAAGCTGCCGACAAAAAAGGCCAAATTTTCGGCAGAAAAATCGAGCCGCCCCGACAGGATCCCGGTCAATAACGAAACCACCACCAC
>JBAXLL010000161.1:0-5364 GCA_037134835.1 Verrucomicrobiota bacterium | reverse complement strand
GGCCCGGCCGATGCGGCCGTGCGCTGGCCCGTGCTGTTTCTGCTGGCCGGCAGTATCCTCTGGCTGCTCGCCGGCTCCGTGCTGGCTGTGATCGCAGCGATCAAGCTGCACACGCCCGGGTTTCTCGCCGACTGCGAGTTTCTCACCTTCGGCCGGGTTTATCCCGCTGCGCTCAACGCCTTCGTTTATGGCTGGGGGGTAAATGCCGGTCTCGCGGTCGCTCTCTGGCTGATGGCGCGCCTGGCCCGTGCGACGCTGCCCGGTGGCGGTCTGCTCATCGTCGCCGGCGCTTTCTGGAACCTGGGGGTGAAGCTCGGCGTCCTCGGCATCCTCGCTGGCTGGTCCACTTCGGTGCCTTGGCTGGAAATGCCGCACCAGATCGTGCCGCTGCTGTTGGTGGCCTATGCCTTGGCCGCCGCTTGGGTCGTGGGTGCGCTGCGCCACGGTTCCTCCCCGCGTCTTTACGCCTCGCAATGGTGGCTGCTCGTCGCGCTGTTTTCATTGCCCTGGCTGTGGGCCACGGCCGAGGCTATGCTGTTTTTCGGGCCGGTGCGCGGTACGGTGCAGGTGCTCGTCGGTGCCTGGTTCGTCCACGGGTTCCTGTTGCTGTGGTTCGTGCCGCTGGCGCTCGCCGTCATCTATTATCTCCTGCCCAAGCTGCTCGGTCGGCCGATCCGCGCGTACCATCTCACGCCGTTTGGTTTCTGGGCGTATGTGGTGTGCGCGGGCTGGGCTGGCGCGGCCCGTCTCACGGGTGCGCCGGTGCCGGCGTGGACGCAGGCGGTCGGGACCGTGGCGAGCCTCCTGCTCCTCGTGCCGCTCGGCGTGATTGCAGTCAATGTTTTCGGCACGCTGCTCGACGGCGGGCTCGCGGTGCTGGCGCGCAGCAACGCGCTGCGCTTTGTCGGGCTGGCCGCGCTGTTTCTGGTGCTCGCGCTCCTGCGCTTTGCGGGGATGCTGGTGTTGCGCGACGGGGCCGAGCTCTCGTGGTTCGCTACGGCCAGCGATTACGCCGTCCTCTACGGCGGGTTTTCCTTCGCAGTGTTCGGGGCGGCGTATTATCTGCTCCCCCGGCTTGTGCGGCGCGCCTGGCCGTTTGCCAGTCTGATCCACATGCACTTCCTCTGTTCCGTCCTCGGCTTTGTCATCGGTGTGGTGGCGCTCTCACTCGGTGGCCTGCGTCAGGCGGCCGATCTCGGCGGCGGCGTCAAGTTCGACGAGGTCACGGCGCATCTACTGCCGTATCTTCAGCTCGCGACTGTCGGTGGGATCCTCCTGCTGGTCGGCCACCTCGCCTTTGCCTTCCATTTCGTCAAGCTGGTGTTCTGCCCGTGCGTCCGGGCCCGGGCCGCCGCTGCGCCGGTGCCGGCGGAGCTGCTGCGCACCGCACCTGACTTGGAGGCCGCCTCATGAACCGCGCCATCGTTATTTTCCTCGGGGCCTTCGCCGCGCTCACCCTCTCGTGGGCTGGCCTGCTGCTCGGCAGTGTCCGGAGCTACGGTGCGCTCGGGGCGTACTTTGATGACACCGAGAGCAAGGCGTATCCCGCCCAGGCGCCCGGTCTCGCCACGCGCGGTGCGCAAGTTTATGCCGATCTCGGGTGCGCCTACTGCCACACCCAGCAGGTGCGCGGTGGCGAGCCGTCGGCCGACCTCGCCCGCAAGTGGGGCGGGCGTGAGAGCTACGCGCGCGACTACATCCGGGAAGAGCGCGTGCTTCTCGGCAGCGTGCGCGTGGGTCCCGATCTCCGCAACTTTGGCTCCCGTGCGCCCGCCGCCGCCGAGCTCTACCTCCATCTTTACAGCCCTGCGGCTGTCGTCCCGGGCTCGACCATGCCGGCCCATCGCTTTCTGTTTGAGACGCGCCAAATCACCGGCCAGCCCTCGCCGCTTGCACTCGACCGCGTCAAGGTTGCCGCGCCGGCCGGCTCCGAGGTGGTGCCGACCTCCCGGGGCGAGGCGCTCGTCGGCTACCTGCTGAGCCTGCGCGATGGCTACAACTACCCCGAGGAAGAGGGAAAAAACATGCCGCCCCCCGCCCCAAAAATGGAAGGGGAGAAAAAGGCAGAAACTCCCAAGACGGAGGCTCCTAAGAAATGAGCGCCATCCCTTCCAACTTCGACCCATGTCTTGAGCCGGCTGCCGCGTCCGACGACAGCATCCAGCGCGTCCACGGCCGCCTGCTCAGTGACAAGCCCCAGCCTGAGCCGGGCGGCTTTGCGTATGGCCCGCTCATGCTGCTCGGCTTCATGTCGGGGCTGATTCTTTTCTGCTGTATTTACTTGGTCCACAATCGCGGCGGCTTCGACCCGCTGGTGTACAACGGCCATATTGACCCACGTGCGCCCCGGCCGGCGGTTGCGCTGACGGTGCCCGAAATGGTCGCCAAGGGCCAGACACTCTACTCGCAGACCTGTGTCCAGTGTCACGGTGCGGCCGGCCTGGGCACCCCCGGCGCGTTTCCCCCGCTGGCTCGTTCCGAATGGGTCAATGGCAGCGAGGAACGTCTCGTCCGGGTGCTCCTGAATGGCTTGAAGGACCCCATCAACGTCAAGGGCGCTCCGTTCAGCTCGAGCAACAAGATGCCGAATTTCGGCCTGGTCGCCGGCAGTGCCAACCACTTCGACTATAATGACGCCAAGATGGCCAACGTGCTGACGTATGTCCGCCAGGCCTTCGGCAATGCCAGCGCCCCGGTCATGCCTGAGAAAGTCGCAGAAATCCGCGCCGCCACCGCCGACCGCAAGAGCGAGTGGACCCAGGCCGAACTGCCCGCGCAGTAAGCCGGGGTTGGCGATTGAGGTAGGGCATGCTCCCGGGCGCGCCGCCGCCGCTCGTCTCCTGACTCCTGTCTCCTTCGATCCTTCCGCATCCTTCGCGCGCTCCGCGTTTAAATTCAGCTCACCGCCGGCCTCCGAAATTGCCCTTGACCGCCTCTGCGCCTGCTGCGAGGCTGACCATCCCACCCATTCCAACTCACCACGCCGCCATGAGAGACGATTACCTGAAAGAAGCGCACAAGATCATTCCCGACGCCAACGTGCTCATCAACGTGGTTTCGCGCCGCGTGAAGCAGCTCCGCCGTGGGGCGCGGGCCTTGGTGGAGTCGCTGGAAAAGCTTTCGCCTGAGGACATCGCGCTGCGCGAGGTCATCGAGGGCAAGATTTCCTTCGATACAAACGTCCAGGTCTGAGGCCGGTCGGCGGGTCGTGAGTCGTAGTTTGCCGTCGGCTGTTGGTGCCGCGTCCTGCCCATGCCCGCCCCGAAACCAGACTCCGCCCGCCTCACCGAGATCCGCAACGCCAAGGCGCGGCACGACTATTTCATCGAGGAAAAGTTTGAGGCTGGGGTCGCGCTCAAGGGCACGGAGGTGAAGTCCATCCGGGCCGGCCGGGCGCAGATCAACGACTCCTTCGGCCGCGCCAGCAAAGGTGAGATCTGGCTGCTGAACGCCCACATCGAGGTCTACGCCTTCGGCAACGTCCACAATCACGATCCGCGCCGCTCACGCAAGCTGCTCCTGCACGCGCACGAGATTCGCAAGATTGTCCAGGCGCTGGAGGCCGGGGGCCGTGCGCTGGTGCCGCTGCGAATGTATTTCAAAGGCGCGCTGGTCAAGGTCGAGATTGCGCTCTGCTCCGGCAAAAAACTCTACGACAAGCGCGACGACCTGAAGCAGCGCGCCGAGGCACGTGATTTGGACAAGGCGCTCAAGCACTTGCGGCGCCGGTAGGGTAAGCATCTGTTCGCTGTGCATTTGACCGCCCAATCGGGCCGTTGTCGGGCGCGGGTCTCAGTTACCGAGTGGAGCGACAGTCCGCCACCCCGCCGTGTAGGGCCGAACCCTGCCACCACGACTCCGTGTTCGGTCTCCTTCCCTCCTGACTCTTGAATCTTCCCATCCTTCAGTCCCCTTCACCGCGTCCTTTGCGACCTCCGTGTTAAAATTCCGTCTTCCGCCCAGGGCATGAATTCTTGAGAAACAGTCCCAATAATCTTCAATCCTAATTTCCGCAGTTCAATTTGACCACGGATTACACAAATAACACGGATACAAAAGATAATGGAAATCTATCATGCCAAATTCCTTCACCTGACGGGTGAAAACTGGAAATTACATTTCTGATTCATAATCTGTACACATCCGTGAAATCCGTGGTTTCAACTGCGTTTTTTAGGTTAATAGCTGTGTCGGTACGAGCTCCCGTATCAGTTTTTGCGCTCCTGGCGGCACACGGTGGCAGTGAGCCGCTACACGGGCTGGCTGCGGCGCGGTAGGCCATGCGGCTGCGCGGCGCTGGTGGCGGTGAAGGAAAATGGCTAAGGCCAGACCCGACCCCTTCCGGCTGACCAGGATTCTGCCGCTGGTTTTAGGTTTGGCAACGACGGGAGATTTACATCCACTCGGCCCGGCCCCATTTCCTGCGCTCCCGCGCATGGGGCCGAAGATCCCCGCCATTTCCCCAAACCGGAGCATCCCATCATGAAAACCAAACGGACCCTGTTATCCCTGACCCTGTTGTTCGCGGCTGCCATCGTGGCCGGCGCCGCGCCCGACCCGAATTTTCACATCTACCTCTGCTTCGGCCAGTCCAACATGGAGGGCGGCGGCACCATGAATGAGAGCGACAAGACCGTGGACAAGCGCTTCCAGGTGATGGCCGACTTCGACAATCCGGCCCGCGACTGGAAATTCGGCCAGTGGTATGACGCCGTGCCCCCGATCACGAAGGGCAGCCGGGGCATCACGATGATGGACTATTTCGGCCGCACCATGGTCGCCAACCTGCCGGAGAAATACCGCGTGGGGGTCATCAAGCTGGCCGTATCTGGCACGAGGATCGAGCTCTGGGACGAGGACGCCTTCCGCGGCTACCTCTCCAATCCCCCTCTGCTCAACGGGGACTGGAAGATTGCGGCGGCAAACAAATATGACAACGACCCCTATGCGTATCTCATCAAGATGGCCAAGCTCGCCCAGAAAGACGGCGTCATCCGCGGGATCCTCATCCATCAGGGCGAATCCAACTTCGAGGACAAGGAGTGGCCGAAGCGGGTGAAGAAGATTTACGACGACATCATCAGGGATCTGAGCCTCAACCCCAAGGATGTCGCCCTGCTCGCCGGCGAGGTGGTCAATGCCGACCAGAAAGGCGACAAGGCCAACGCCAACGTGATCATGAAAGATCTGCCTGGGGTGCTGCCCAACTCCTATGTCATCTCCTCCGCCGGCGTACCCTGCAACTCCGACCACCTGCATTTTACGGCGGACGGCCAGCGCGAGATGGGGCGGCGCTACGCCGTGACCATGCTCAAGGTGCTCGGCTACGAGGCGAAGCTGCCCAAGGAGCCATATGTGAAGGCC
>JBAXLL010000160.1:0-5364 GCA_037134835.1 Verrucomicrobiota bacterium | reverse complement strand
ACTACAAAGAGCGGCCGGTGACGTGGGTGAGGCTCACGCAGTCGTTCTGGCTGGGACGGACGGAGGTGACACAGGCGCAGTGGGCGGCGGTGATGGGGAGCAACCCGAGCTATTTCAAGGGCGACGAGCTGCCGGTAGAGCAAGTGTCATGGGACGACGCGATAGAGTTTTGCCGGAAGCTGACGGAGCGGGAGCGGGCGGCGGGGCGATTGCCGGCGGGCTACACGTTCACGCTGCCGACGGAGGCGCAGTGGGAGTATGCGTGCCGGGCCGGGACGACAGGGGACTATGCGGGCGACATCGGTGTGATGGCATGGACGATCGAGAACAGCGGGGGCACAACGCACCAGGTGGGGAGGAAGCAGGCGAATGGGTGGGGCTTGTCGGACATGTCGGGTAACGTGTGGGAGTGGTGCTTGGACTGGGTTGGCGATTATCGAGGCGGGGAGGTAACGAATCCGCGTGGTCCCCCATCGGGCTCCGAGCGCGTCACCCGCGGTGGCGGTTGGGGCTACGACGCGGCGGGCGGTCGCTCCGCGATTCGCCACGGCGACGAGCCGGGCGTCCGCTACTTCTACAATGGTTTCCGCCTCGCCCTCAGTGCAGTCCGGTAGTGGCTGTGAGCAAAACCGGCCCGGACGGGCTTTGGGCGTGGGCGGCGGCGGGTTTGAGAAGGTGGAGCGCGTTGACCTCAACGCGCTGTTCGGCGGCGGGATTTTATTTGTAGGGGCGCAGACTTGCTGCGCCCTAGGTGGGCGGACGTTGCGGGAAGGGCGCAGCAAGTCTGCGCCCCTACAAGGCGGCGGCGTAATGGTTGGCGCAAGCAAGCCAGTCCGGAAGGTTGTGGGCGGCGAGTTTGACGTAGCGCGGGCAATCTGCCCGCGTATCCGAGCCAGCACGGGCAGGTTGCCCGCGCTACGACGGAGGGTCTGCTATATACCGCCAGGGGAACTACCGGACGTTGCCTCAGAAGATGTTTGGTTGACCTCGCCCGCCACAGCCCTTCTCCTCGGCGAGACGACCCCTGTGAACCTACTCCCTCCCATCTCAAGCATGATGGACCGAGCTCCTGCGCCCGTTCCGACCGGACGATTTTCCGCTTCGTCGCCCAGACGCGCGGCAATGAAAAAACTGATGGCAACAAGCGGTTCGGCCGGCCTCGTTGCCGCCCTTTTTCTCGGGCTCGCCCCGCTGGGTGCGCAAACACCTGCGCCCACGACACCGGCTCCAACTCCGCCGCCTGTCGCGCCGGCTTCGGCTCCTACTCCGCCGGCCGCGAAAGCCGCCGCCCCGCGCTCGGTATGGGATGGCGCCTTTTCCAAAGATCAGGCTGGCCGCGGGCTGAAGGCCTACAATTCCCTCTGCACTCGATGCCACGGCGACAACTTACTTGGAAACGACGATGCGTCGGCGCTGGTCGGAAAGGAATTTCTGGACAATTGGAGGGGCAAATCTGTGGGTAGCCTCATCGAGGAGACCCGAAAAAAAATGCCCTCGGACGGCCCCGGCAAGCTGAGCCGCCAGCAATGCACCGATGTCACGGCCTATCTGCTCAGCGCCAATGGTTTTCCGGCGGGTAGCGGCGATCTGGCCACCGACCTAGAAATCACGAACCAAATTCTCATCACCGACAAAAAATGAACCCCCGCATCCCCCTCCTTCTACTACCCCTGCTCGCGCTCGCGGGCACGGCATCGGCCCAGCAAGGTGCCAAGAACGGCGAATGGCGCTTCTATGGCGGCGATGCCGGAAACACCAAGTATGCGCCGCTCGACCAGATCAACGCCGCGAACGTGAGCGGCCTCACCATCGCGTGGCGATGGAAGACGGATAATTTCGGGCCCCGGGCCGACAACAACTGGGAAGTCACGCCCCTGATGGTCGGCGGTGTCCTCTACTTCACCGCCGGCTCGCGACGCGATGTCGTCGCCGTGGACGGGGCGACCGGCGAGACGCTGTGGATGTATCGCCTGGACGAAGGCGAGCGGGGCGACCGCGCCGTGCGCACGCAAAACCGCGGCCTCGCTTACTGGAGCGACGGCAAGGGCGACAACCGCGTGATTCTCATCACGCCCGGATTCCAGCTGGTCGCGCTCGACGCCAAGACCGGCCGGGCCATACCCAGCTTCGGCAAGGACGGCATCGTTGATCTCACCGAAGGTCTCGACCGCGACGTGGTGAAGCCCGGCCAGATCGGCTCCAGCTCGCCAGCCATTGTGATTCGCGACGTGATCGTGACCGGCGCGGCGCTGCAAGCCGGCACCGCACCCGCCTCGATGGAAAACGTCCCCGGCTACATCCGCGGCTTCGACGGGCGCACCGGCAAAAAAGTCTGGACCTTCAAGACCGTGCCCAAGGCGGGGGAGGAAGGGGTCCAGACGTGGGAAAACGACTCTTGGAAATACACCGGCAACGCCGGCGCGTGGGCGCCCCTCGCGGGTGATGAGGAGCTTGGCTACGTGTACGTCCCGGTCGAGTCGCCCACGGGCGATTTCTACGGCGGGCACCGCCTTGGCGACAACCTGTTCGCCGACTCTCTCGTCTGCCTCGACGCCAAGACTGGCAAGAGGGTGTGGTACTATCAGGTGATCCACCACGACATCTGGGACTACGAGCCGTCTTCGCCGCCGCTGCTCATGGACATCACTGTCGAGGGCAAAAAAATCAAGGCCGTCGGGCTCCCGATGAAGAACGCGTTCACCTATGTCTTTGACCGCGTCACCGGCAAACCCGTCTGGCCCATCGTGGAAACGCCCGTGCTCCAGTCGAAGGTCCCCGGCGAGCGCACGTCGCCCACGCAGCCGTTCCCGACGAAGCCCAAGCCGTTCGACCGGCAGGGGATCACGAAGGACGACCTCATTGACTTCACGCCGGAGCTGCGCGCCGAGGCGGAAAAAATCCTCGACCAATACGTCTATGGCCCGCTCTTCCTCCCGCCGATGACGCGTGAGGAACTCGGCGACAAGATCGGCCAGCTCTTCCTGCCGCACCACACCGGCGGCGCGAACTGGCCCGGCGCGTCCTTCGATCCCGAGACCGGCTATTTCTATGTCTCCTCGCTCACCAATCCGGACGGCCTGATCCTGAGCCAGCCGGCACCCAACCGCTCCGACATGGCCTACGTCGGTGGCGGCGGACGCGCGGGTGCCGCGCGAGGCCGCGGGGCGGCCGCTCCCCGGGGCGGAGCCGCTCCGGGCGGAGGCGTCATCGCCTTCGGCGGCGGCGAAGGCGCCCCCGCGCGCGGGAGCAACGGCCCGCAGGGTCTCCCGCTCATCAAACCACCCTGGGGGCGGATCACCGCCATTGACATGAACACCGGCGATCATGCCTGGATGGTGCACAACGGCGACGCACCCGACGCGGTAAAAAATAACCCGGCGCTAAAAGGCATTGACCTCTCGAACGTCGGCCGCCCTGAGCGCACTTCGATCTTGGTGACGAAAACGCTACTCTTTACCTCCGACGGCGCCGGCCTGTTCAATTCCGGCCCTGGCGGCGGCGGAAAAAAATTCCGCGCGCTCGACAAGAAAACCGGCACAACGATCTTTGAGATGGAACTGCCTGCCAACGAGACCGGCTCGCCCATGACCTACATGCTCAACGACCGCCAATACATCGTCGTCGCGACGGGCGCGCGCGGCGTGCCCGGCGAGCTGATCGCGCTGGCGATCCCCTGATCCCCGCCATGCCCTGGTCCCAAACCTACGCCCCCGCCGGCAGCATCGGCGGCTCGGCGCTCATCGCCGCGATCCCCGTCGTCGTGCTGCTCACGCTGCTCGCGTTCTTGCATGTACGCGCGCACCTCGCGGCATTCATAGCGCTGCTGACGGCCGGCGCGATCGCCGTTTTCGTCTATGGCATGCCGGCGCAGCTCGCCGTGGCCGCGGCCGGCTATGGCGCGGCGTTCGGCTTGCTGCCGATCGGCTGGCTGATCGTCAACGCGATCTTCATCTACCAGCTCTCCGTCGAGACCGGCCAGTTTGTGGTCCTGCAAAGGCAGATCGCGGGCATCTCCCGCGACCGGCGCATCCAGGCGTTGCTGCTGGCGTTTTGCTTCGGGGCGTTCATCGAGGGCGCGGCGGGCTTTGGCGCGCCGGTCGCGATCAGCGGCGCGCTGATGATCGGTCTGGGCTTCAAGCCGCTCGAGGCGGCCAAGCTCGCGCTCATCGGCAACACCGCGCCGGTCGCCTTCGGCTCGCTCGGCATCCCGCTGGTCACGCTCTCTTCGGTGACAGGGCTCGACCTGGGCGCGCTCAGCTCGATGGTCGGGTTTCACCTCACGATCTTTTCGTTCATCGTCCCGTTCTGGCTGGTCGCCGCGCAGGTCGGCTGGCGCCGCATGGTGGAGGTCTGGCCGGCGTGCCTCACGGCGGGCGGCACCTTCGGGATCATGCAGTTTCTGATGAGCAATTTCCATGGCCCATGGCTCGTCGACATTGTGAGCGCGGCCGTGTCCATGCTCGCGCTCCTGGTGCTCATGCGGTTTTGGAAGCCAAAGGAGGAGCTGGTCAACGCCGCCGCGCCGACCGCCGCCGCCACGCTCACCCCCGCCCCCACCGGCCCCGCGTGGAAGGCGTGGCTCCCATGGATATTTCTCACCGGTTTTGTGTTCTGCTGGGGCATGAACCCGGTGAAGAACCAGCTCAATGCGTGGTTCGCGCCCCAGATTCCCGTGCCCGTCCTCAATCTCAACGTGCAAAAAATGCCTCCGGTGGTGCCGACGCCAACGCTGGAAAAGGCGATCTTCAACCTGAACCTCCTCTCGGCCACCGGCACCGCGTTGCTGCTCGCCGGTATCGCCTCGGCGCTCAGCCTCGGTGTCGGTTTCCGCCGCGCGCTCAAGATCTATGGCCAGACGTTGCTGCGGGTCCGCGTCTCCTTGCTCACGATTTCCACGATGATGGCCCTCGGTTACATGACCCGCTTCGGCGGCACCGACACCACCATGGGCCTCGCCATGGCGGGGACGGGCCGACTGTTTCCATTTTTCTCCCCAATCATTGGCTGGCTGGGTGTCGCCCTCACCGGCAGCGACACCTCGTCGAACGTGCTTTTCGGCAACCTCCAGAAAGTCTCGGCCGAGCAACTCGGCTTCTCTCCGATCCTCATGTGCGCCGCGAACAGTTCTGGCGGCGTGATGGGCAAGATGATTGACGCGCAGAGCATCGTCGTCGCCGCCGTCGCCACCGGGGGCCGCGACGACAGTCCGGATGCCGGCACCGTGCTACGCGCCGTCTTCTGGCACAGCATCGCACTCGCCATTTTGGTGGGATTACTCGTGATGCTCCAAGCCAGCCTGTTTCCGGGCCTGATCCCCACCCCTTCCCCCCTCCACACTCCATGAACACCACGAACCCCGCCAAC
>JBAXLL010000159.1:0-5381 GCA_037134835.1 Verrucomicrobiota bacterium | reverse complement strand
CGTTTATTGTGGGTGAGAATGGCAGCGGCAAATACACCCTGCTCGAGGCCATTGCCATCGCCGCCCGCTTCAACGCCGAGGGAGGTTCGCAGAATTTTAATTTCTCCACGCAGGCCTCGCACTCCGATCTCCACCGCTGGTGCCAGTCGACAGCGTCGCCGTCCTCAATGTCAGGCTGAACGTGCCCAGACTGAGCGTGCCACCGTAAACCGTCAGGCCGTTGCCGCCCTTGATCGCGTTTGTTTCCCCAAGATGCAGCACGGCGTTGTTCGTCGTCACGCCCGTGTCGCTGTTCGGTATCGCCCCGCCGGGCAGCAGCGGATTGATCGCACCGCTCCCGGCGCTGAACCCCGCATTTCCCCACAATCTGCCCGTGCCGCCGTCCAGTCGGATTCCGGTCATAATATTGCCACCGGTCACGATGTAAATCACCCCATTTTTATCCACCGAAATGGCAGTGAGCCCCCCTACCCGAGCCTCACTGCCAATACCAGCCCTGGGTGGAAGACTCGCAAATTCCGGGACAGTTACGCCGGGGGCCGGAGATTCAAATCGGCCGGCCAGCGTGGTTACAGCTCCGCTTTTAAAAATTCTTCTAATCATGGAATTTCCGCTGTCCGCCACAAATACATTTCCATCCGCATCAATCGCTACGGCGGTAGGCTGATTGAACAACGCCTTGGCCACTGGTCCGTCAGTCAATCCTGCATGCCCTGCGCTTCCAGCCAAGGTTGTCACCCTGGTGCCGGATACATAACCAAGGAGCGAATTTGACTCTGCGTTGGGCGCGAATGTGATCTTTCTGATGACATGATTGAGCGTATCCGCCACATAAAGGTTGCCCTGCGCATCCACGGTGAGACCCCGCGGCTGGTTAAACGCCGCTGCCGCAGCACTGCCGTCAACATACCCAGCCTGTCCGGTACCGGCCACGACTAGAACTTCACCCTCGCGGCTGATTTTCCTGATCACATTGTTTTCCGTATCCGACACATAAATGTTTCCGGCGCGATCAACGACCAGCCCTCTAATCCGCGGAGAAAACCGCGCGTCTTCCCGACGGCCATCACGATAACCTGTCGTGTCAGAACGGCCGGCCAAAACTGCAAGTGCTCCATTCACCGTCAATTTTTTGATAGCCCCCCGGTCGCTAAAAATGATCCCTCCATCACTATCTGCCGCCACCGTCTCTCTCATTAAAATACCCACATTATCTTTACCGTAGATATTCTCCTCATGGCTGGTGCGAGAGAGAAAATTTTCCGCCGGATTGTTTGGCGAAATCTTTCTGATGCTTCCATGGCCGTAATCATCATCGATGCCGGTTGCGATGATATATTGATCACCATAATCATCGATGGCCAAAGATTCGACGTGGACGCTAATGGACGCGAACATAATCACTCCCCCACTGATCCTTGATGGGTGGAAAATCCTGGCAATTTCCCTAGCAGATTCCTGAGCCTCAAGCTCAAGACGCTGAGCATTTCTGGCCAGAATTTCCGTTGGGCTCATCCGATAGTCAGATGACAGGATCTCGAATTTATATGAATTATCATAAATTGATGCCGCTGACACCACTGGCGCCGGCTGTGGTCCTAATCCTGCCCGTGGATCTGGTGCGGCCGCATGACACAAATTATTTGGCTGCATCAAGGCAAACAGGGGTAAAATAAAAAGTCTTAACAGGTTCATCAGAATCTCTTTAGATTGGCCACTGGAATGAATGCTTCGCGGAATTGCCGCGCCATGAGTGCTTGCGGGAATCCCTATAACCAACTCCATCTGCGGTCGGTTTGCAGCTGGAGGTTTCATAATTTTACCCCCAGCCAGTTGCTCACGCCAACTGCTTCACCAGTACCCGGGCGTTGCGGCCGCTGTCCTCGTAGGACTTGAGCCGCGCCTCGGGCAGTACGGCCTTGTCGGCCTCGGTGAAGCCGAGCTTGGAAGTGAAGAAGGAATAGCTTTGCGTCGAGAGTGCCACGGCAGTCGTCGCGCCATGGTCGTGGGCGCGCAGGCAGGCAAACTCGACCATCTTCCGCCCGATGCCACGCCCGTGGTAGAAGGGCAGCACATAGAGCGAGCCGATCTCGGCGAGGTGCGGCTTGTCGGGATAGAAGGCGAGCGTGACGCAGGCGATAATGTTCTCATCAATCTCAAAGACGTAGAACTGCTCGATGTTCTTCTCGATGGTCTGCTGAGTGCGGTGGATGAGCTCCTCGCGGCGCACGGCATTGCGCGTGAGGCTCCAGATAAAGCGCACATCGCCCTTCCGCGCCTGCCGGATCTGCTGGTAGTCGCTGGCGTAGATGAGCGTGCCGACGCCCTCGTTGGAAAAGATTTCATTGAGCAGGCTGTCGAACACCCGCCCGTCCACGAGATGAACGCGGGGCACGCCGGTCTCAATGGCGCGCACGGCATGCGCCGCCTTGCTGGCGAGCGCGGTGGGGAGGGCGTCGGGCTTGTCCTTGAGCAGCGCGCGCAGCGCGTCCACGGAGATCTCGTGGCGCAGTTCGCCGTCCACCTCCAGGCCGGTGTGCGAGGAAAGGTAGATGACCTTGGACGCGCCGAGCGCCTCGGCGACCTCGGCGGCGAGCAGGTCGGAATTGACGCGCAGCGTGCGGCCCTCCGGCCCGTAGCCGAGCGGCGGGAGAATGGGCACGATGCCGGCGTTGATGAGATGGAGGACGAACTCCTTGTCCACCCGCTCCACCTTGCCGGTGTGCTGCTGGTCCACGCCGCGCAGGATGCCGACGAGCAGAGCGCGGACGGCGTTGGTGATGGCGCACTTGAGCGCGTTCTGCGTGAGGCCCTCGAGCACGAGGTGCGAGACACGGGCGGCGGCGCGGATGGCGAGGTCGAGCGTGGCGGCGTCGGTCACACCGGCGCCGTCGTCGTTGGTGATGGGGACGGCGCGCAGCGCGGCCAGCTCGCGGAGCTGCTGACCGATGCCGTGGACGAGCACGACCTTGATCCCGAGGCTGCGGAGCACGGCGATGTCCACGAGCAGGTTGCCGAAATTTTCGTCGGCCACGACCGCCCCGTCGAGGGCGAGCACGAAAATCTGGCCCTGAAAACGCGGAACGTATTTGAGGATGCCGCGCAAGTCGGCGGGCTTGATCGTCGGCGTGGCGGCCGACGCGGAACCGTTGCCAGTGCTCATGGAAGTGCGCGTTTGTCGGTGAACACGCGGCGGTCGTCAAGCGCCGGAATTAAACGGTGCTGGGTTCATTTGTGTAGGCCACCAGCTTGCAGGCGCTTTCGGTCCGAACGCGAGCAAGCTCGCGGCCTACGGGACAAACGAAAAGAACCCATCGCCAATTAAACGCATTGAGCGCGGAGGAAGTTCTTCTCCGCGCCCTTTGCGCTCTCCGCGTTTTAAATCCGATCACGCGGCCGCCGCGCTTCGCCACTTCACGCCGGACGCGACGGCAAGGACGATGAGGGCGAGCTGGCTCACGACGAATGCGATGAGCCAAAACAGCGCGGAGTCCATGAAGCCGTAGCTGTGCAGGCCGACGCCGAGCATGTTGACACCAAACCAGCTCCACGCGGTGACCACATTGCCGAAAATCGCGAGCGCCATCAGGCCGCGCTGCCTCACGAGGCCGCCCCAGCGGGCATGGAGGATGAGCGCATTCCAGAGGACGATGATGAGCGCGCCGTTTTCCTTGGGATCCCAACCCCAGAAACGGCCCCACGACTGGTCGGCCCAGATGCCGCCC
Organism: Verrucomicrobiota bacterium; assembly: GCA_037134835.1. Lineage (GTDB taxonomy): Bacteria > Verrucomicrobiota > Verrucomicrobiia > Opitutales > Opitutaceae > CAIYUN01. The sequence continues at coordinate 1,656 of JBAXLL010000159.1, read as the reverse complement.
AGGACCGTGCCGACAAAGCTGAACAGCGTGGCGAAGCACACGATGCCATAGACCATCTTGGCGAGCGCATCGCCGGTGGCCCGGTCGAGCGTGGTGGTGAAGATGCCGCGGCACACGTAAATGAGCGCGAGGAAGCCGGCGAGGAAGGTCGCGGCATAGCCGGTCGTCACGGCGACGACGTGCGTCGCCAGCCAGAAATTGGAGTCGAGCACGGCCTGCATCATCTCCAGCGTGTCACCGGTCAGCGCGAGATGGTGCGCGACGAGCAGCGTGCAGAAGCCGACCAAACCGCCGGCCACGCTGCCGATGCCATTGCGGAAGAACTTTTCCAGCACGAGGCAGAGTGCGACCGCGCCCCACCCGATAAAGAGCGCGGACGAATAAAGGTTGGTGACCGGCGGACGGCCTTCGAGCCACATGCGCGTGAGAATGCCCCCAGTCGTGAGCGTCCACGTCAGCCCGACGAGCCAGAAGGCCGCGCGGCCCAGCGCTTCCGGCCACTTGAGCCAGGAGCACACGGCCAGCAGGAACGCGGCGACGTAGAGGATCATCCCGTGATAGAACGGCTCGGCGGCGTTGAAGCTCGCCTCGATGTCAACCTTGGCCATGCGCGTGCCGAAGCGGTTCACAACCGTGGGTCGGTAAAGCAACACGCCGCGGTTGAACTCGGTCGCGTCCTGCCCAACCCACGCGCGGCCGAGCGCGGCGTAAAGCTGGACGGCGTAGGTACGCTGGGAGAAGCCGGCGGCATCGCCGTCGCCGATGCTTTCGACCAGCGCCGTGCCGGCGTTGCGCCAGTGGTCCGGGTTGGGGTCGTTGTCGGCCGGCGGAATGGCACGCAGATAGCCGTTGTCGGCCATGAAGCCAAAACGGTCGGCGGCATCCATTATGGCCTTGGCGGCGACCTCGTCGTAGGTCTGCTTCGCCTCCTTGGCCCGGACGGCGGCCACCCCCGCCGCCAGACTGCCCTGAAAGCGGTTGATCTGGTCGAGAAAATCCGGGCTTTGCGGATCAACGAGTGAGACGGTCATGCGGTCATAGAGCCCAATGTGATCGCGCAGCGTCAGGACGGCGCGCTGAAACGAGTTGCGCGTGGGTGGCGTCTGACCGGTTTCCTTGGCCTGCTGTTCCAATTCCAAAACGATCCGGGCCTGGCGCTCGAGCTCGTTGAGCTTGGGCGCAAGCTGCTCGAAGGAAAAACGCTTCTTGCCTGCGCCATCATCTGGCACGAGGCCGAAGATGGCGAGCACATCGGGATGAACGATCTCGAAAACCTGATAGCCGTCGGCGACCTTGGGGCGGAAGAGCGTGTCCAGCAGCCACTGGTTGGGGGTGATTGATTGTCCGCCCGCCACGGTCACCCGCTGGCGGCCCTGCAACATCAGCAGCGTGGTGCGGGCGACGGTGTCGAGCGGCTTGAGCCGGCCGTTGAGGAGGACCGGCAGACGGCCGAAACCGTCGAGGTTGAACTCGCTCTTGGGCTTGGGCGGGAACAGCGCCAGCGCAAGATAGACGACGCCGAGCAGCAGGACGGAAATGGGAATGAGTTTTTTCATTTTTGTTGAAACGCGAAGGGCGCGGAGAGGTTGGGAGCGTTGTTCGAGACGCGCTCAATCCCATCGGTGAGCTTGCGGACATTAAAGTTGATGAGGAGGC
>JBAXLL010000158.1:0-5400 GCA_037134835.1 Verrucomicrobiota bacterium | reverse complement strand
GACCAGGAGTCTGGCGCGCTTTAACGAATAAGTCCTGTTTTGGGCTGATTTTAGTTGCGCCGCTATGGGCAAAACGGCGGCTGGAATGCAGTCGGTCGCCGAGTTTTTTTTCGTCCACTCGCACTAAGAGTTTTGTATCCGCTTTTTACTACAATTTTCGGGGCGGTTCCGGGGCTGTTTTGGGGCGGTTTGAGGGCGTTCTCAGCGTCCCTTGGGTTCCCTAGGCGAACCTCGCGTTGTGCCCGAAAACTTGAGCTAACTCGCTTTTGGACGAGTAGCTTAACGCGCAAATCACTGCGCGTTAAGCTGGTGCCCCCGCCCGGACTTGAACCGGGATATGCGGTTTAGGAAACCGCTGCTCTATCCAGTTGAGCTACGGGGACGCGAGCGCGATGGCGAAGCCGGTGAAGTTGGCCGACGGATTGCCGGTTGACAACCCCCGGCTGATACCTTTCGCTCACCTCTCCTTTTCTCATGAGCACCACCGCCACCTCTGAAACCGCGCCGCGTACCCTCGCGCCCAACGAGCTGCCCTTCACTGCCGGGCCGCAGCCTTTCCGCAGCTACACGACTGACACGGGGAAGATCCTCCCGCGCAAATGGACGCACCTGCCGGCCAAGCAGCAGCGCGCCGTCACCAAGACCATCAAGCACGCCCGCAACAACCTGCTCGGCCTCTGAGGCCTCGCCTCGGTTTTGCCCGCACTATTTCAGGCCGGAGCATTCCTCCGGCCTTTTTCGCGTCCGCCTACCGCCGTTTCCTCAATCCGGGAAACCGTGGTGAAAAATGAGTGCCCTTGGACGGGCAGAGGTGGTTAATCAAATCCGTGGCCCAAAAACTCGCCCGCATTTCGCAGCCCACCCCGCGCAACCTTGCGCGCCTCGCGCGCACGCTCACGCGTGGCGGTCTCGTTGCCGTACCCACTGAGACCGTTTACGGGCTCGCGGCCAACGCGCTCAACGCCCGGGCCTGTGCGAAAATTTTCCGTGCCAAGGGCCGTCCCGCGCACGATCCCCTCATTGTCCACGTCCGTACGCTCACACAGGCCGCCGAGGTTGCAGTGCTCCACCCCGCCGCGAAAAAACTCGCCGCCGTCTTTTGGCCCGGCCCGCTCACGCTGGTGCTGCCGAAACGAGACTGCGTCCCCGGCATCGTCACCGCCGGCCTCGGCAGCGTCGCGGTGCGCATGCCGCGCCACCGGCTCTTCCGCGCGCTGCTTCGTCTCTGCGATTGCCCGCTGGCCGCGCCCAGTGCCAACCCCTTTGGCTATATCAGCCCCACGACGGCCGCACACGTCCGTGCCGGTTTGGGCTCGCGCCTCGCGCACATCCTCGACGGCGGCCCCTGCGCCATCGGGGTCGAGTCCACCATCCTAGATTTGAGGGACCCCGCCCGGCCCACGCTGCTCCGCCCCGGCGCGATTTCTCGTGCGCAGCTCGAAAAAGTGCTCGGCCGCCGCATCTGCGTCCCACGCCGCCCGGCGGTTCCTCCGGCCCCCTCCGCCGGCGCAAGCAAGGCGGAGCTCGCTCCCGGCATGCTCGTGCGCCATTACTCTCCGCGCACGCCGCTCGTGCTCACCCGAAAAATCGCCGCTGGGCACCCGGCCACTGCGCCGGACGAGGCCTTTCTTTTTTTCCGCCGTCCGCCGCGAAAAGAATCCGCCGCAGTGCTCAGGAATATTTTCTGGCTTACGGCGACGGGTGACCCGGAGGAAGCCGCGCGCCAGCTCTTTGCCGGTCTCCGCGCATTGGATCGCGGGCAGTGGCGGCGCATTCACGCCGAACAGGCTCCCGTCCGCGCGGCGCTCGCCCCCGCCATCAACGACCGTCTTGACCGCGCCGCCGCGAAAGGGTGAATGGCCCTTGGCCGGCACCTGCTGCCTGCAACCTCCGCCATCGTGCGGGCAGTCTGCCTGCGATCCCTCGGCGTTTTCGCCCTTCCGCGTTTCCGCGATAGGCTTCCTCACTCCTTCCGTTCCTCCCGATTGCCTCGCGCCTCTCGTCGTTACGTTTCGGCTAAGGGGGCGCTCGGAGCGACGTTTGCAAAATCACGTTGTTTCCACGGCCTCGTGTACGAGCGAGGCGATGGCGGGGGGGAGGTCGAGCGCCAGGGCGAACGCCTGTGCGGGCGGGCTCATTTTGCGCCAGGTTTTTTTCAGGATGTCCGTGAACTTTTCGCGCGGGTAGCCGGCATGCTGCCGCGCAAATGCGCCGATTTCGTTTTCCAAAAACACTAGGCACGCCGCGTCTTCCAGCGCCTGCGTACCGGCATTTTTCCGCAGGTCGGTTTTGGAGACCCAGGTCGCGGTTTCGTCCGCCCCGGCCGCGGGCACTCCGGCGGCGAGCAGCAGTTCCCGGGCGCGGGTGGCCTGTTTCCCATAGAGTGATTTGCGCCACGCGAGGTAGCCGGTCTTGCCCTCGGGAAAGGTTGAGCGTGGCACGAGCCAGCGCTCGAGGTGCTGGCTGCGCGCCGCGAGCCGCAGCAGCGGCGTCGCGTCCGGCACGAGCCGCGCGACCCACGCCTCCATGCGTTCGGCATAGACCAGTTCCGCCGCGCGCCCGTCGGCCGCGCGTGAAGGATCGGCCGCGTGGGCGTCGTCGATCAGCTCCCGGGCGCGGGCGAAGGGATCCATCGGGAGATTCATTTCACCGTGGCGCAGACGATGCAATCGCGCGTCATGGCGGTCCGCTCACGGCTTTGCCGCCGGCTCGTACCAGTCGCCGCGCAGCCAGTCTGCGACAAGCCCGATTTCCTCCGGGCTGAGCTGCTTCGTCACGCCGAAGGCCGGCATCTTGTCATTGCGCTCGCCGTAAAACCGTTTGTGCGCCGGGTCGGTGAGAAAGGCCGTCAGCCACGCGCGCGAGCCATAGCCGGTGAGGTCGGGTGCTGTGGCGTCGGCGTCGGTCATGCGGAACTGGTGGCAGTCGGCGCAGCCGATCGTTCCGAAGATCTTGCGGCCATCCTCGATTAGCGCCGTGTCGCGGGTGTCGGCGGTGAGCTGGGCCTTGAGGCCGGCTTCGGCGGAGACAGCGGCCAGGACTTTGGCCAGCTGGGCTTTTTGATCGGGAGTAAACGCAGCGACCTCTTTTTTAACGAAGTCCACCATCTTGCCGTCCTTGAGCTTGGTATTGCCGAAGTAGTGCGCGCTGGCCACGCGAGCTGGGTCGAGCAGACCGATGAGCCACTCGCGGCTCGCGAAGCCTTTCAGGTCGGACGCGTTGGGAGCATCCTTGGGCGTGCCGCCCACGGCATCGGTGCCGCCGAAGCGGTGGCAGCTTGCGCAGTTCCGGGCGAAAAGCTTCGGCCCCTGCGTGAGCGCATCGTTCCGGAGCAGCGTGAGCGCGCCCGTGACCGGGATGCCCTCGGGGGCGCGCGCGAGCACGACGACGCGCTCCGCGTCGCGTTCGGCGGCGGCGGTGGCGAGGGCGTAGTCCGGCTTGCCGGCGTCCTCGCGGACGGCGAGCCAGGTCAGTAGCGCAGCGCCGCCAAGCAGCGCCCAGAGGAACGCCAGGTTGAACCGGTGGCCAAGCTTCCAGTTGCCGATGAATGGCATCGCGGCCAGCACCGCGACCATGAGGCCGGGGAGAACAATGGCACCCCACACTTCCGTACCGCCGGGGAAGTACTTTAGCAGCTGAAAGAGAAACAGGAAATACCACTCGGGCCGGGCGGCGGCGAACGGTTCCGATGGGTCGGCCGGTGCGCCTAGCTCCGCGCCGTGGGTGCGGATGACGAAGAACAGGATCACGAGGAACACGGCGAGGCACACGACGGCGTCGCGAAAAACCTGCTCCGGCCAGAACGGCGCATCGGGCCGGCGGCGCGGCTCCTTGGGGGTGAGGCCATGTTTCCGAAACAGCCAGATATGGGCGACGATGAAGGCGATGATCGTGCCGGGAATCACGCCGGCATGGATCGCAAAGAAGCGGGTGAGTGTCTGGTGCCCGTAGCCGGCCCCGCCGATCAGGACGGTTTTCACCGCCGGCCCGACGACGGGCGTGATGGCCGCGATGTTGGTGGCGACCTGCGTGGCCCAGAATCCCTTCTGGTCCCACGGCAACAGGTAGCCCGTGAGCGAAAGGCCGAGCACGAGCAGCAGTAGCAGGACGCCGGTCCAGAAATTGACCTCGCGCGGGGCCTTGTAGGCACCGTCAATCACGACCTGCAGGAGATGCATGGCGAGCAGCATCGTCATCGCCTGGGCGGTGAAGTGGTGTAGGCCGCGCAGGAACCAGCCGCCCCACATCTCATACTGGATGAAATAGACGCTCTCCCACGCGGTCTGGGAGCCGGGGCTGTAAGCGAGCCAGAGAAACAGGCCGGTGACGACCTGCACGGTGAAGCAGAACACCAGTGTGCTGCCCCACGCATAGCGCCAGCGTGCGCCTCCCGGCACGTTTTCGAAGAGCGCCTCGTGCAGCAGCTTCTTGTAGCCGGTGCGTTGGTCGAGCCAGTCGGTCGCGGGTTTCACTAGACGGGGACGCGCTCCTTCACGCCGGGCCGGAAGTTTTTGAACACCACCCAGATTTCCTCACCGCGCACCTCCGCCTCCAGCTCGTCGAGCCCGCGCGGCGCAGGGCTTTTCGGGTCGAGCAAAGTGCCGTCGAGCGCGAAGGTGCTGTTATGGATGGGGCAGAGATAACAGTTCTTCTCTGCGTGAAAATCCACGAAGCCGCCGGCGTGCGGACAGACCACGCTGAACGCGCGGACCGGCCGGTCCTTGGTGCGCTGGAGATAGACGGCGCCGATGCGGGCATTGGGCGTGCGATTCCACGCGTCCACCCGGGTGGCGACGATGTCGAATTTGCGCGGCACGCCGTCCTCCGGCAGTGCCGTGAGTGGTGCGACCCGCACCGCGCCGCCGCCGGCGGGCTGGCGGCGCAACGGGTCGAGCAGCACCCCCAGCCCCGCCAGCGGTGCGGCCAAGGCGAGCGCGCCGCCGATGACGAACGCGCCGGCCTGGGCGAGGAAACTGCGCCGGTCGGGCGACGGGGAAGGTTGGGGCGGTTGAGCCATGCGGAAGAAAAGCGGTGCAGCTGAGATGGGCTGCAAGAGAAGATGACGGCGGCGCAGGAAAAGTGTTTCAAGCGTAAAGCGTTGGCGAGGGCTGAAGACCCCCATGCCTGTCATGGCCGTGCGAACGGCGCAGCCTGGACTGGCGTTGCGGTGGCGACGTATCGGGGACGGCGAAGAAGTTGCTCAAAACCCCGGCTTGCTGCCGCGCCGGGGCGTGTCATACTCCGCACACGTTTTCGCCCATGCCCGCCTCCCGCCCCCGCATCGCTGTCGTCATCCCTGTGTTCAACGAGGAGGCCGTGCTGCCCGAGCTGTTCCGGCGGCTCGACTCGGTCTTTGCCGCCCGCCCGGACGAGGAATGGATCACGGTCTTCGCCAACGAC
>JBAXLL010000157.1:0-5413 GCA_037134835.1 Verrucomicrobiota bacterium | reverse complement strand
GCCTATTGCTTGCCCCGGCGCGCCGCCTCCGGCAGGATCCATGCCGTCTGGGACGCGCCTTCACCCCGTTAGGTTTCGGGCCGCGCGCCGTTCCGGTCATTTTATTTCCACATGAAACTCCTTTTCATCGCCGCCGGGTTCGCCGGGTTTGCGGGTGTCGCCCTCGGGGCGTTCGGCGCGCACGCGCTCAGGGACACTCTCACAGCGCACGATGGCGTCCAAATCTGGCACACGGCCACACTCTATCATCTCGTCCATGCCGTCGCGGCGCTGGGTGTGGCGCTGGCCGCGCCGGACGCGAAATTCCCCGCCGCGGCGCAACGCATGCTGCACACGGCGGCGGCTTGCTGGCTCGTGGGGCTGGTGGCATTTTCCGGCTCGCTCTACTGGCTCGCGCTCGGCGGCCCGAAATGGCTCGGCCCGGTCACGCCGCTCGGCGGGCTCACGTTGCTCGGAGGCTGGGCGTGCGCCATCGCCGCCGGCTGGAAACACCGCGGCCCCTCCTGACTGCATGACCCTGCCCGCCCCCATTCGCCTGCCGGAAGAACTCCGCGCCGTGCTTGAGGCCGTGCGCCGCATCGGCCGGCCGCGCCTCGTCGGTGGCTGCGTGCGCGACTGGCTGCTCGGGCTGGAGGCGAAAGACTTCGATGTCGAGGTGCCGGGCGTGACGTTTGAGGAGCTGCAGCGCGTGCTCGCGCCGTTTGGCGCGACCGACGTGGTCGGCCGCAGTTTCGGCGTGATCAAACTCCGTCTGGCCGGCACCGAATACGATTTCTCGCTTCCCCGTCGTGAGTCCAAGGCCGGCGCCGGCCACCGGGGCTTTGCCGTCTCGCCCGATCCCGCACTGAGCGAGGCCGAGGCCGCCGCCCGGCGCGACTTCACCGTCAACGCCATCGCGCTCGACCCGTTCACCGGCACGCTCATTGACCCGCATGGAGGCGAACGCGACCTGAGCGCCCGCGTGCTGCGGCACACCAGCGGGGCGTTTGCCGAGGACCCGCTGCGGGTACTGCGGGCGATGCAGCTCGCCGCGCGCTTCGATTTCACGCTCGCACCCGCCACTGCCGCGCTCTGCCGCAGCATCGCCGGCACCTATGCCGAGCTGCCGGTCGAGCGCATCTGGGGCGAGTGGGACAAGTGGGCGACAAAGTCGGCCAAGCCCTCGCGCGGGCTCGCCGTCCTCGAAGCAAGCGGCTGGCTGCCCCATTTCCCTGAACTGGCCGCGCTGCGCGGCACGCCCCAGGAGCCCGAGTGGCACCCCGAAGGCGACGTGTTCACCCACACGCAACACTGCTGCGATGCGCTCGTGCGGCTGGATGCGTGGCAACGGAGCGACCCGGCCCGCCGCCGGGTGCTGCTGCTCGCCGTCCTCGCCCACGATTTCGGGAAGCCGTCCACCACCCACCGCGGTGAGAAACGCGGGGTGATGCGCATTGTCAGCCCCGGCCACGAGGCCGCCGGCGGGCCGCTTACGGACACGTTTCTCCAGCGGATCGGCGCGCCGCACGACCTCGCCCCCTGGGTGCGCCCGCTCGTACTGCACCACTTGGTCCACCACCATGGACCGAAGGCCGAGTTCGGCGCGTCGCAGGTGCGCCGGCTCGCCCGCCAACTCGCCCCCGCGACGGTGGACGAGCTGTGTGAGGTGATGATAGCCGACAGCTTCGGCCGGCCGCCGCTGAAATCATTCGACACCATCGCGCTCATCGAGCGCCTCCGCGCCCGCAGCCGGGAGCTGGCGTTGCAGCACACCGCCCCGCGCCCGCTCATACAGGGGCGCCACCTCCTCACGCTCGGCCTCACGGCGGGTCCACAGTTCAAACCGCTGCTCGCCGAGGCCTTCGAGGCCCAACTCGACGGCGTGTTTAACGACGAGGCCGGCGGCCTCGGGTGGCTCCGAAAAAAATTGCCCCCTTCTCCGCCCTCGGATTGAAACGCGAGGAACGCGGATAAGAATCTCCTCCTCCGTTCTCCGCGCCCTCAGCGTTAAAAAATTCCGAGTTTTCATCCTTCATAGTTCATCCTTCATCCTTTCCGCCCATGCCAAACCAACTCGATCAGCTTAAACAGTTCACCAAAGTCGTTGCCGACACAGGTGACTTTGCCAGCATGAAGGAATACGCGCCCCAGGACGCGACCACCAACCCTTCCCTCATTCTTAAGGCGGCGCTCCTCTCGGCCTACGCACCCCTCATCACACAGGCGGTCCGCGACGCCGGCACGGGCGCGACCACCGCGCAGATCATTGACCGCCTCCTTGTTCTCTTCGGCCTGGAAATCCTGAAAATCGTCCCAGGCCGCGTCTCGACCGAGGTGGATGCCCGCCTTTCCTTCGACACCGCTGCCACGGTTGCCAAGGCCGGCGAGGTTATCGCCCTCTACGGGAAGGCCGGCATCCCGCGCGAACGCATCCTCATCAAGATCGCCTCCACCTGGGAAGGGATCAAGGCCGCCGAAGCCCTCCGTGCCGACGGCATCCGCTGCAACCTCACCCTGCTGTTCTCGTTTGCGCAGGCCGTCGCCTGCGCCGAGGCCGGGGTGCAGCTCATCTCGCCCTTCGTCGGCCGCATCCTCGACTGGCACAAGAAAAACGCTGGCCGCGACTTCGCACCCACCGAAGATCCCGGCGTGAAATCGGTCGCGCAGATCTACAACTACTACAAGAAATTCGGCTACGCCACCGAGGTCATGGGCGCGAGTTTCCGCAACAAGGGCGAAATCATCGAGCTGGCTGGCTGCGATCTACTCACCATCGCCCCCACGCTTCTCGCCGAGCTCAAGGCCTCCCAGGAGCCCGTCATCCGCAAGCTCGACCCCGCGCTGGCTGCCGCTGCCGATTTGAACAAGATGAGCTTCGACGAGAAATCCTTCCGCTTCGCCCAAAACGAGGACGCGATGGCCACCGAAAAGACCGCCGAAGGCATCCGCCTTTTCTCCGCCGACATCGTCAAGCTGGAGCAGCTTATCGCGCAGAAGCGCGGGTGATATCGGCCGCCGGCCGGACAACACGATCGGTCAGCGGTTCCGCGCGAGCCAGAAGCGGCATTCGTCCGAGAATTCGCGGACGGCGCGGGACTCGTTCGCAACCTCGCGACGAAGGGAATCTAACTCGTGCACCCAGCCGGTCGCGGCGAGGTCGGCGAGGGTTTCGGCCCGGTCGGGCAGGTGCATGAACGTGCGGCCGGCTTCGTCCTCAAAATAGCGGTCGCCAAACTCAACCAGACGTTCGTCCTGCTCCCCGCGTTCCCAGCGCAAGGCCTCCAGGCGCCATAGCGCGCGCTCCGCAGGCGAATGCTCCCGGTCATGGGTGGTGAACAGCAATGGCGCGCCCGGCGCGCAGACGGCACGCAACCCGCGCAAGGCGGCACGGCGGCCGTCACGCCCGGGGATTTGCATGAGTCCGTTGAACAGAAACAGGGCGCCGGAGTAGCCAGGGCCGGGTGTAGCGCGGTCAACCTGCCCGCGCTCGGGCGGCTCAGACGCGGTCAGGTTGACCGCGCCACGGCTGAGTTGCGTCGCGTCGGCTTGCAGGAAACGGATGGCCGCCGCGCCGCGTTCGGTCGCAAGATGGCGGGCCTGGGCGAGCGGTTCGGCGGCGAAGTCGAAGGCGGTGAGGTCGCGATAACCCAGCTCCCAGAGCCCAAGCGTCACCCGGCCCGCTCCGCAGCCGGCCTCCAGTAGCGGCGCGGCGTGGTCGGGGAAGAAACGCCCGATCAGGATTCGCTCGGAGGCCCAGAGCCCAAGAAAATGCGCGGCCCGGGCGTAATGCACCACCGAGACCGGGTCGTCAAAATCGGCCTGGACTTGGGCTGAGGTGATTTTTTGAGCCACAGGAAGGCGAAGGATCGGCCACCTTGAAGAATGGCGGGCGGTGGGTGCTGCAAGCCCGGACCCCGGCCCGGCCATCTAGGGTGGATTCTGCGGGTGCCGCCGGGTCACTTAGCCGCGTGCAGCCCGTAGCCGAAGAGGCCGCGCTTCTTGATCGCAGCGGCCACAGGGGCGGGAACCATCGTTTCCCATGTCGCGTCGCCGGCCTTGATGCGCTGGAGCACGTCCCGGGAGAAGACGCTGAGGATTTCGCGGTCGAAGCCCACGATGCTCTCGAGGTAGTGGTTCTCCAACAGGTGCGCATAGAGATTTTGCAGGTTGGGTGAAATCTGCACATTCTTGGCGGTGATGAGGACGTTGGCCGCAAAGGCGTGGGCGGGCACCGCGCGGTCGGTCGCGGCGGTCTGGCCGGCCGCGACATAGCGGTCGTAGGCCTCCTGCCGCATCGGGTAGATGTAGAGGCGGACGGAATTGCGGAAGAGCCGTCCGAAAGACTCCAAAATGCCGCCGGGCAGGTTCTCGTAGTATTTTTCGTTAAAAATCTCGACGAGGTTGTTTACCCCCATCGCCACCCCGATCATCTCGGAGGTGTAGCGGCGGAAATGCGAGGTGAGCCGGAAATATTCGGGATAGTTCGAAATGAGTACGGTGAGGCCGATGTCACCCAGCAGGTCAACGCGCGAGAGGAAGTCCTGCGCGTCGAGCGCGCCGCCCATCAGGAGGTTGTTCATCGTGATCTCCATGAGCACGACGACATCCTTCCCCTTCACTGCCGGCTCCTGCATGAACTGCGCGGCGGCACAGTTGAGCATGTCCACGTTTACATGCGTCACCGGCCGGAAGCTGCCGCGCTCGACCAGAACCGGTTTTTTGTAGAGCACCTCGGAAGGCTGGAGCACCTCGCCGCCAGGGCTGAACATCACCGCGTTGGTCAGCCCGTGACGCACCAGATGGAGCGCCATGAGGCGGTTGTCCACATCCTGAAAGGCGGGGCCGCTGAACTTCAGCATGTCCACCTCGACACGGTCGGCGCCAACGTTGTCGAGCAGGGACTCAACGAGCCGGCCCGGCTCGTGGTGATAGTAAAACGCGCCGTAGAGGAGATTGGTGCCAACGATGCCAAGCGCCTGCTGCTGGAGCAGCGCATCCTTGTCCCACATGCGGACGTGCAGGACGATATCGCTCGACGGACCGCCGGGTTCGGTCTGGAAGCGCACGCCTATCCAACCGTGGGACTCGTTGGTCCCCTTGAAATTTCGCGTGGCTACGGTGTCGGCAAAGACAAAAAATGTCGTGCGGTCGCCCCGCTGCGCCGCCAACCGCTCCAGCAGGAGCTCGTATTCGTGATCCAGCATGAGCGCGAGCCGCTCCCGCGAGACATAGCGCGGGGCCTTGCCATAGATCGCGTCGCTGAAAGTCATGTCGTAGGCCGAAATGGTCTTCGCCACTGTGCCGGACGCGCCGCCGGCCTGAAAAAACACGCGCGCGACCTCCTGCCCCGCACCGATCTCGGCGAACGTGCCGTAAATGCGGTCGGCGAGGTTGATAGTGAGCGCTTTGCGGTTGGTGGTGAGTAGGTCGGTGG
>JBAXLL010000156.1:0-5420 GCA_037134835.1 Verrucomicrobiota bacterium | reverse complement strand
GCAAAGTATTCGTCACTAAGCAGGCAACTTTCCAGGAGCGCCTCGAGCGCGGGGAGCTTGGCGGCCCACTCCTCTGGCGAGGCCGGGCTGTGGGCAGGGTAGTAGGGCTGTAGGGCTGGACAGCTCTGTGCCGAGGCGGGGGCCGTGTATGAGTAAAGCAGTGCGAGGGCCGACATGGCCGTGACGCGACACAGGGGCGCGCCGAGCCGACCAAATGTGCAGGAGTGCCTTAGGATTGGATCAACAACGGGCATCACAGCGCCTTTGGTTGGAAAGCAGATTACGAGCGTCCGCCGCGCAACAACTTCAGGGGTGGTGTGTCGTTCCTGGCTGGTAACTGGGAAGGATCGCGCATCGGGGGCGCGTACAGTATATGCGGATTGCGCAGCCCGTCGAGCAAGTAACTTCCCTGCGAGATCAGGCCGTGTTCAGCCAGCTGGCGTGCCGCACACTCGCCCAGGAGGATGGGCTGGGCCAGGTCGTCCGTCATCTCCTGGATGCGCAGGGTGATGGTGACTGTCTCACCGAGCAGCGTGTGGCTGCGGCGGTGGGCCGGGCCAATGGAGCCGATCAATACCGGGCCCTGCTCGATGCCTATGCCCAGCGCCAGGGGCTCGAGGCCAGCCGGCGGGTGTTGGGGCAGCACCTCGACCATGATGCGCTGCATCTCTTGGGCGGCCTGCAGTGCGGCGAACGCGGCGGCGGCGTCACTGCCGTCCCACTTGGCCAGCAGGCTGTCGCCCTTGAACTCGTGCACGTGTCCGCGATTTTTCTCAATGATTTCAGTGGTCTTTACGAAGAAGAAGTGCAGCAACGCGGCAGACTCCTCGGGCGGGCGCGACTCGCCGTAGGCAGAGAAGTTACGGAGGTCCGCACTGAGCAGCGTGACATTCTTGCGGTGGGCGTTGATGGAGGAGTTGGGCAGCGAGTACGCAATCTCTGCCGCGACTTCCGCGGGCAAATAGCTGCTAAGGTTGCCCAGCACGCGGCTGCGTTGGAGTTTCACCTGCGCAAGTTCGTGTAGAAGCATAAGGCTGGAGCCGATGAATGCAAACAGTGAGGGTCTCAGCCAGCCGACCCACAAGTTGGCGGCGGTCAGCAGCTGTGCGTGCAACAGCAGCGCTGCGGCGGGCATCAACAGCGCGCTCAGGGCCAGCGAATAACTTGCTACTTTCTCCCTGCGCGTCGCCAGCAGCCACAACGCGGCTGCGAACGCCGCGGACAGCAAAAGGAGTAGGATCGGTGCGGCACGTGGCGTGTACGGGACATTGCCGTCGAGCACGCTGCCCAGGATGCGCGCCTGCAACTCTACGCCTGGCGAGGCGCCGTTGTAGGGCGTGGGCACGATGTCTAACAGGCCGAAGGCGGTGTAGCCCACCAGGGCCCAGGTGTTGTCGAGCAGCGCAGTGTCGACGCGGCCGGCCAAGATATCAGCCGCAGAGAAGGCCCGATAAACGTCGGGTGAATTTTTGAACGACACGCGTAAATTGCTCGCGTCATCAAGCGGGATAGACAGGCCCGGGTAGGCGTCGACCGTCAGCCGTTGTGCCGGCCCCATAATCGTGGCGCCCCGCCTTACTGTGAGCGGGTTGCGGTCGGCATTGGCGGCCAGCATCAGCGCGCTGATGGCAAGCGCAGGGTAGGCATCGTCGTCGACACACACGTAAGACGGCAGCCTGCGCACCGCGCCATCGCTGTCGATCCACGGCGCGATGTGGCCTTTGGCGATGTCGGAAAACACCGAGGCATTCCCCACAAAGTTACTGGCGCGCACGACACTGTTGTCGGTGTTGTTGCAGGCGACGCCGGCGACCGCATGGTCGAGCTCGCCGCTGCGGATCACCTGCTGGAAGTTCTGTAAGTCGGGGACCTGCGAGATGACCGCCTTGCCCTGCAGCAGGGCGGCGACAAACGCCTCGTCGCCCTCACGCTGCTCGGGGAACGCGATGTCGTAAATCTGCATCTGCACGCCCGCCTCGCGCAGGCGTGTGCTCAGTCGCGCCATCGTCTCGCGCGGCCAGGGCCACGGGCCCACTTCCTGCAAACTTTTTTCATCGATCGCGATGATGTTGAAACGCTCTTCGGCCTGGGTCGCCGGGGACAGCCGCCAGCCCATGCTGCCAACCTGCTCCTCGAGGGCGCGGAAGGGGGCGGGCATGAGCGCCTGCAGTAACAAGGTAATGACGCCCGCAAGCGCCAACATCAGGAGTCGGCCTTGCCACGGCTGCAGCCTGCTGGTGAGCTTCGCCCAGCCAGACGCGAGGGTGGCGCTTGTGGCGATACCGGGCTGCATCAGGGCTTCTGGCTCCACAGTGTAATGCCCTGGATCGATCCGTTGGGCAGCGTCTTATCGAAGAAGTAACCCGCCTCCTTGCCGTCGAGGCTGACGGTGCCGGCCATCGACTGGGTGTCGCTGCTGCTGCGGAAGATGGCGCCAGAGTAGATAAGGCCGCTGCTTTCGAAGGTGACGTTGCCGGTCGCCGCATGGCTGAGCTGCAGGCTGGTAGAGAACTGTGACTGGTCAAAGTCCAGCGACAACTTACCGCCGCCCACCTTCATGAGCTCGACGGTGCCGCCCGAACTAAATTGTGCCTGCGCCTTGGTCAGGTTAAATGCCAACACGCCCAGGCCAGGCTGCAAAGACTTTCCGGCCGGCTCCGCACGGAACAGCGCGTAATAGAGGTTGCCGACCGTGGGCTTGCGGTCGCCCTGTATCGCGACATCGTAGGCGACGCTGATGCGCTCATCGGCGAGGTTGCTGGTAGTCCAGCGCCCCCACACCAGCTGTGTGTTGGTGGTCAGCGCGGCGGCGCTTTGTGTGAGGGCGGGGGTAAATTCTGGCACGGGCGGCGGCAACGCTTCTGCCGGCTTCACGGGCTCATTCTTTGTCAGGACGGTGTTCACCGCACGCGAGGTCACGGTGTCGGAATAAACGTCCTTAGAATCTGAAGCCTTGGCCGTCTTGTTGCTGGCGTCAACTTTGTTCGTGGGGGTGATGTCGGGCTTATTGGCAGCGGCGGTGCTAGCCACCAGGGCCTGCGCCTGTGCGTTGGTGGCGGGCAACAACACCGACGAGATGCCGGCGGTGTCGGCGGTGATCTCGAGGATCTGACGCGACAGCCCGCTCAACTCTTTACCGTTTTGGCTGCACGGGCCGAATCCGGCGGCCGAACACTCGCCGGAGAAGGGGGTCACCACGATAGCGCCCTCGTTTACGAGCGCCCGCACAAACGGGTTGCTTGCCTGATTGTTTGCGCTGACGACAAAGTCTGTCCCGCGCACACCGATGGCGGCGATGGGCGTATTCATGCGGAAATTCTGGCGTGCGTTCTTGGCGGCCTGCCCGGAAATGGCGCGGGCGGTGCCCTCGACGAGATTAAATTTTACCGCGGAATCTTGCGGATTTTTTGCGCTGTACTCGTAGCGCAAGATCTCGAGCGTGCTCGAGGGCCTGACACTGACCAGCGCATCGTCCACAAAACGGATGTGAACCTGTCCACTGCTGGCGGTTTCAATGGTATCGTTGACGTGGATGGCGAGCCCGACGGTGGCGGGGGTATGGCCGCCCACACCCGACACGGTTGCCTTGCCCAGCACCAGGGTCACCTCACCCACGACGGCCGCAGGCAGGTCGCCTTTCGCCCAAACATGGCTCGCCAACGACAGTGCAAGCACCGTCAGGATGAGGCTGTTAATGGCTCTGGTTACGCGGCGCATGGGCCCAACTCCGCTATTGATACGACCGTCAAGCTTACTCCGTGGAATCAGGAATGCGAGTGACCCGGATCACACGCCTCAGAATCAAGTCATTTGCCGTTACAACTCAAACACTTATAATCGCGGCTTATTTGCCCTTCCTGTCGGCGCAGAGTTGCCTTCCATGGTAGTAACTCCCGAGTTACTGAATTTTTTTCCCCTGCTCAAACTGTTACCACCGCACAGTCTGCCCACGCTCGCCCAGGCCTGCACGATGGAAAGGTTTGCGCGGCGTGCCGTGGTGCTCAATGCCGGCCAGCACGAGGAGCGCGCGTGCTTCTTGTTCGAGGGGCGCCTCCAGGGCGTTGATTTTACTGTCGACGGTCGCGAGGTGGGGCTTTTTTTTGTTGAGCCTGGCGATTTTTGCGGCGAATTGGCGTTATTTGATCGTGGGGTGCAGACCGAATACATCATCGTGCTCTCGCCCGCGGCGGTGGTGTGGGTGCCGCTAGAGCTCCTACATGCCGCCATGCTGGACTGCCCGTCGCTGGCGAGCAACCTTGGCGCGAGACTCGCGCGACGCATACGCCAACTCACGCTGCAGCGGTCACTGCTCGGCATGCCCAACATCGCGCAACGCGTGTGCAGCCAGCTGTGGCTCCTCCTTGAAGATAACGAAAAAGCCCATATGAAGGAGGGTGTAATCAAGAACCCTCCCACTCACATGGAGATAGCCATCATGCTCAATCTGAGCCGGGAGACAGTGACTCGCGTTTTTCAGGCGCTGCAACAGCACGATGTCGTGCGCCGTGATGGCGCCGCGCGGCTGCAGATTCCGTCGCTAGCCTTATTAAAAACTTACGCCGACGGCAGTCGTGAACTGTAGGCCCCACTTTTTGCGTAAGCTATAATATATTAACCGTTATCAACCCCCCCAGTTTCTGCCTGAAGACCTCTGATGAGCAAATTTCAACCGATCAAAGTCCCCAAAGAATTAGTCAGCACGCTGGCGTCGATCAAGCAACACTTCATCTATGCAGCGGCGTTCAGCGCCGCGATCAACATCCTCTACCTCGCCCCCACCCTCTACATGATGCAGGTCTACGATCGCGTCATCGGCAGCGGCAGCTACTCCACGCTGGCGGCACTGACCATCCTGATCGCCTTCCTGCTGATTGCCCAGGGGAGCTTTGAGTGGGTCCGCTCCTACCTCCTGGTATTTGCCAGCAACAAGATCGAAACCTCGCTGCGCGATCGCGTTTTTAATGCATCGTTCAAAATGGCCTTGATGAACCCCAACAGCAGGACGGGCGCACAGGCCATCGGCGACCTCACCAGCCTCCGCCAGTTCCTGACCGGCAACGGCATCTTCGCCTTCTTCGACGCGCCCTGGTTCCCCGTCTACCTCGCTGTGATGTTCATGTTCCACTGGTCCTACGGCGTGATGACACTGTTCGCCGTCGCCATGATGGCCTTCTTCGCGTACCTGACCGACTCCGTGACCACGCAACGCCTTAAGGACGCCAACGTCGAGATGGGCAAGGCAGCAAATAATTTGAGCAACAGCCTGCAGAATGTCGAGGTCATCGAGGCGATGGGCATGACGGCTAGCATCCGCCGCAAGCAGATGAATTACAGCGACGGCGTGCTCAAGCTCCAGACCGAGGCCAGCAAGATGGCCGGGTTCCTGTCCTCGATGTCGAAAACGTTCCGCACGCTAGTAC
>JBAXLL010000155.1:0-5421 GCA_037134835.1 Verrucomicrobiota bacterium | reverse complement strand
GGTTGTTTTCATGGATATTGCGTTGGTTATTAATTGGGAACCACAAGACCGAGAGAACACGATCCGTTACCGAGCCGAGGACTGCAAAGTCTCGCCGTTTCGTCTGCAAGGCAAGTGTCAATCTGGCGGACAAGCGCCCGTCAGCGTGGCACGTCTCACGGTTCAAATCCCGAGCGCCGAGCGGGCCGGGGCGAGTTGCGCGAGCGCGGTGTCGAAATTCCATGCGCTCGCGGGGGTGGCGATGGACACTTGCCCGGCCAAGCCTTCACCGCACGAAATGGCGTTGCGGCAATTCACCACGTCCACCCAGAAATCGTTGGCCGTGTCGGCGGCGCAATAAAAATCTTCCACGCGCAGCGCGTTCACGTCGGCCTTGGCCGCATTGGAGAGAACCGTGACACAGGCCTTTTGGCGCTCGGCTTCAAACCGGCGGAGTTCAGCGCGCAGGGCGTCAACGAGGGCGCGCAGCACGGCCTCGCCTTCCTTGGAATTTTTGAGGCGGAACACCTCGCCTTGCACGTCGAGGGTGTCGAGCTGGCGGCGTTTGGCGGAGAGCGCCGCGCCGAGCTTGGCGAGGCGGGCGAGCGTGTCGTCGTCGGCAACGTCGGCGCGGGTTTCCAATTGGGCGCGTTCACGTTCAAGGGTGGCGATTTCGGCGCGGAGCGCGGCGGGTTTTTCGGTGATGCGGACGGCCTCGGCAAAGAGGGCGTCGAGGCGTTTGGCGGCGGGTGTTTTGGACATGGTGGGGAAATTTATGCCCGGTGCGTGCAACCCGCCGGGCGCGGGGACATGGCTCGGGGCGGCACGCTCGCCCCCCGACACTATGGGGCGATGTTAAGCCCCCCCTTGTGCGGCAAGTGCTGGCGGCCACTGACACGCACGCCATGCGCGGCCAAGCGCACGGCCAAGGCATCGCGGATTTGATTCATGCGGGCGCGGGTGATGCCAAGCTCGCGGGCGAGGGCGGCAAGCGGGCGGTTGTCACGGCGGAGCAACCAGCGCAGCGCGGCAACGCGGGTTGTGGCGGTGCGGAGACTGCCGGGGCCGATAACATCGAGCAGGAAATGCACGGCGCGCTCCTCATGCGTGAGGTCGGGGGCGTCGCCAAGGCTCGCCCCGGTGCCAAGCTCGGCAAGTTCTAGTCGCACGCGGGGATTGGGCGCGGGGTCGGCGATGCGCTCGGCGGCGGCGAGGCCAGAAAACGGGCGTGGGTGGCGGGTGCTCATGGGGATTGATGCGCGGCCATGAGAACGTGTTGCCTGCGAAGCGTGTCGCCGGCGGGGTCTTCGTGATAAAGATCGAGGCGTGACGGCCATTCCGTTGCCAGTGCGAGCCGGTAGCGTTTGCCCTCGATAAACGGCGCTTCCAACGGGACAAGCGGCGGACGGTCGAGAGGTGCGGAGGGTGCGGAGGGTCGTTTTCCCGACTCCTTACCTATACACAAGACGTGTGCGTCATATATCGTGTTCGCTGAGCTTGGCGGTGGGGCAATTATTTTTGCTGTAGTTATGGCCGTTCCGTATAGAATATGTATGGCACTTGCGGATTGTTTAAGAAATCACCGCAGGGAAGGCTGGATCGTGTTCGTCGGCACTGCGATTTGTGCAGTTCTCGGCCTCAAGGGAGCTTTTACGGCGCTATTCAACCCTTCAAGGGGCGATCCGTGGAAAATTTTGATACCGCTAGTTTCTCAGATGGGCTTCGTCATTGTTTTTGGAGTAATAGCCGGTTGCTCCTTTGCGTTCAGAAAGCGTCGAAAGGTCAATCTCACGAACGCAGCACGTAGCGTGCACACAAAAGGCCAAAAACCAACCTTAGTCTGCCCGCCCCATCGGTTTTGGACTCCACCTCCGAGTCACCCTTCCTTCATCTGCGACTCGACGACCGCTCCGTCCTTGTCGTCCACCGGGATGCGCATGCTATAGAAGCTGCGATAAACGAAGACGAGCGCCACGACGAAGAGCACCCCGCCCAGCAGGTGCTTGAAGACCGGGGGCATCTTCACCGCGATTTCCACGGCGAGCAGGCCAAAGAGCGTGGTGAATTTGATCACCGGATTGAGCGAAACCGACGAAGTGTCCTTGAAGGGATCGCCCACCGTGTCGCCCACGACGGTGGCCGCGTGCAGGGGCGTGTGCTTCTGCTTGAGCTCCACTTCCACGATTTTCTTGGCGTTGTCCCAGGCGCCGCCGGCGTTGGCCATGAAAATGGCCTGGTAGAGGCCAAAGAAGGCCAGCCCAATCAGGTAGCCGATGAAGAAAAACGGATCGAAAAAGGCCAGCGAGAGCGCGAAGCAGAAGATCGCGATGAAGATGTTGACCATGCCGCGCTGCGCATACTGCGTGCAGATATGGACGACTTCCTTCGAGGCCTCCGTCGTGGCGCTGGTGGCATCAAGCCGCATGTGGGCCTTGATATAGACCACCGCCCGGTAGGCCCCGGTGACCACGGCCTGCATGCTCGCGCCGGTGAACCAGTAGATGACCGCCCCGCCCATGAGCAGGCCCATGATCGGCTCCGGGCGAACAAGGGAGAGGCGCTCCAGCGTGTTGGCAAACTCGGGGATGGATTTCAGCATGATGATGATGCCAAAAATCATCGTGGTCGCGCCTACGACCGCCGTGCCGATGAGCACGGGTTTGGCCGTGGCCTTGAAGGTGTTCCCCGCCCCGTCGGCCTTTTCGAGCTGATATTTGGCGTGCTCGAAATCCGGCTTGAACCCGAAGTCTCGCTCAATCTCGGCGGCGACGCCGGGCCGCTGTTCAATCTGCGACAGCTCGTAGATGGACTGGGCGTTATCCGTCACGGGGCCAAACGAATCCACCGCGATGATCACGGGACCCATGCTGAGAAAGCCAAACGCCACGAGGCCGAAGGCGAGGATCGGCGTGGCAAAGGCGAACTCCGCCGGCATCACGGCCTGCAGGGCGTCCAGCCCGGAGAAATAGGAGGCGCTGAGCATCAGCGCGAGGATGACGAGTCCCGTCCAGAACGCGGAAAAATTGCCCGCCACTAGGCCGCTGAGGATGTTGAGCGATGCGCCGCCCTGGTGCGACGAGGTGACGACCTCCTTCACGTGGCGCGATTCCGTGCTGGTGAAAACTTTCGTCATCTCCGGGATGAGCGCGCCGGCGGCCGTGCCAAGCGAGATGATGGTCGAGAGCACCCACCAGAGGTCCGGCGAGCACAGCGGATGGTGCGCGAGCAGCAGCCAGCTCGCCGCGTAGGTCACCACGATGGAGACGAGCGACGTGAGCCAGACCAGATTGGTGAGTGGCTGCTCCAGATTGAAGTCTCGCGAGCCGCCGAAGAGCACCCGGCTCACCGCCTCGTTGGCCACATAGCTGGCGAGCGACGAGACCACCATCAGAATGCTCATTGCAAAGAGCCACACGATGAGCACGGCGCAGAGCGCCTGGTGCTCCGGCGCCGCAAAGGTCAGCGCGAGAAATGAAATCAGCGCCACTCCCGTCACGCCATAGGTCTCGAAGCCGTCCGCCGTCGGCCCGACGGAGTCGCCGGCATTGTCGCCGGTGCAGTCGGCAATCACCCCGGGGTTGCGCGGGTCGTCCTCGGGCAGGTTGAACACGATCTTCATCAGGTCGGCCCCGATGTCGGCGATCTTCGTGAAGATGCCTCCACAAATACGCAGGCAGGCAGCCCCAAGCGATTCGCCGATGGCAAAGCCGAGGAAGCACGGTCCCGCCAGTTCGCGCGGTAGAAACCGCAGGATGCAGATCATGAAAAAAAGCTCCGTGGAAATGAGCAGCAGGCCGATGCTCATGCCGGACTTGAGCGGGATGGAAAGCGTCGCCAGCGGGCGGCCCTGCAGCGAGGAGAAGGCCGTACGTGCGTTGGCCACGGTGTTGATGCGGATCCCGAACCAGGCCACCCCGTAGCTGCCGCGCATCCCGAGCACCGAGGCACCGAGGATAATTGCCACATGGCCGGGGGGCTCGTCCAGCAACGCGCCAAAATACGCCCCCATGCAGACGGCGACGAGCACCCAGAGAATGGCGAGAAACCTGCCCTGCTGAAACAGATAGGTCTTGCATGTCTCCCAGATGAGCTGCGCAACCGTGCTCATCGCCGGATGCACCGGTAGTCGCTTGATCTGCACGTACTGCAGCCAGCCATAGGCCACGCCGGCGAGACAGACGGCGAGACCGATGGTCAGCAGCGTCGCGCCGCTCAGTGCGCCGTCGAAGAAGCGCACCGCCGTGAGGTCGGGGATGCGGATGTTGGCCTCGCTGGCATGAGCGAGCGACGGCACCAGCAGGGAAAGCGGTGTCAGGGCGGCGATTTTTCGCCGAAAAGGAAGGCAGGTCACGGGAAGCACGATGGAAACTTGGTCAACGGGGGTAGCGAAAAGTGCCGCGCCGGACGGGACGACGGCGAGCTAAAATTGCGCGTGGGGCAAAGCATGAACGGGCCCAAGGGGCGAAATAAGCACCGAAAATAACCGGGGCCCGTATGGGAAGAAAAAGCCCGCCGCCGGTTTCCGGCAGCGGGCGAAGGGGGTCGGATGAGCCTCGTGCGGCTCACTTCATTAGCTCGGCCAGCTTGTCCTTCACGGCTGCGGCCCAGATTTCGTAGCCTTTTGCCGTCGGGTGCAGCAGGTCGGCCATGATGTCGCGGTTCAGGATGCCTTCGGGCGTTAGAAACTTGGGCCCGATGTCCAGATAGAACACATGCTGCCCATCATGGAGCTTGGCGACGATCTTGTTCGCCACCTCGTTCTTCTGGCGGTTGGCGTCGGTGGGATCCGCGCCGCGCGGGAAGATGGCCAGCAAGAGAATTTTGGCGTTCGGGAAATCCTTCCGCATCTCCATGACCACCGCGCCAACCCCTTCGGCGATCTCCGGCCCGGTGTTGCCGCCAGTGTTGTTGGTGCCGATCATCAGCATGATGGCCTTCGGTGAGAAGCCCTGGCCCTCGCCATTCTTCAGACCCCAAAGCACCCCTTGGGTGGTGTCGCCGGAGATGGCAAAATTGGCCACCTTCATCCCGCCAAAATTTTGGTCGAAGACTGCCTTGCCGGTGGTACCCCAGAAGTCGGTGATCGAGTCGCCGTCGAAGAGCAGGTCAATGTCGCCTTTCTTCGCGATCTCGACGAAACCCTCGTGGCGTGCGCCCATGCGCTGCTGCGTCTGTGTGTAGGTGGCGGCGTTGTTCACGGCGCGCGGCGGTGTCACGGAAATCAGCGAGGCATATTTTTTTGCCAGCGGATTGGACGCGATAAACTGATTGACCGCACTGTTGAGCTGCGTCAGCT
Organism: Verrucomicrobiota bacterium; assembly: GCA_037134835.1. Classification (GTDB taxonomy): domain Bacteria; phylum Verrucomicrobiota; class Verrucomicrobiia; order Opitutales; family Opitutaceae; genus CAIYUN01. Next base: position 146 of record JBAXLL010000155.1, on the reverse strand, counting down.
CAGCCTCGGTGGGGTGCGGAATCGCCACCGCCGCCGGCACCGGCGCGACCGGCCCGATCACGATCGGGGTTCCGAAGCCACCCCGGCCGCCGCCACGAGGTGCACCACCGCCTAAACCGGCGCCCCGGCCGCCACCACCACCCGGA
>JBAXLL010000154.1:0-5449 GCA_037134835.1 Verrucomicrobiota bacterium | reverse complement strand
TGGCCGGGGTGAAGACACCGGTATGCCACGGCTTCACCGAGACGACGGCGCGATGCACGAAGTTCAGTTCGTTGGAAAAAAGGAAGAAATCCGGCCGCCGCGAACCGCGTTGCCAGGCGGGATTGTAAACGAGCAGGTCCACTTCCTCGTCGCCGGTCTTGGGCCGGGCGGTCACCTGGTATTTGCTGACCTGGCGGACGAGGAAGCCGCTCTGCTCGAAGTATTCGCGGACAATGGCTTCGTCAATGGCGGACATGTTTTGGGAGAGCGGAGCAGGGCGGAGGGTGAAGGGCAACGCCCGTTTGTGGCTGGCGTGGGCCGGGTGGATTTGAAATCGTGCGGCCTGTCATGTCCACCCGACCGCTGCCCGGCCGTGCCGCGCTTTTTGCCGCATTTGCCACCATCTATCTGGTGTGGGGCTCGACCTATCTTGCGATCCGGGTGGTGGTGCGGGACATCCCGCCGTTTCTCATGGCCGGTTCGCGTTTTGTGCTGGCGGGGGCGCTCTTGCTGGCGTGGCTGCGGGTGCGCGGGGCGGCGTGGCCGACGGTGGCGCAGTGGCGTGACCATGCGGTCACGGGTTTTTTCCTGCTGCTCGGTGGCAATGGGTTGGTGACGTGGGCGGAGCAGACGGTGCCGTCGGGCGTGACAGCGCTCGTGATCGGGGTGACACCGCTGGCCATGGCGTTGGTGGCATGGGTGTGGCCGGGCGGCCTGCGCCCGGGCGTGGGGACGTTTGGCGCGCTGCTCCTCGGGCTGGCGGGTGTGGCGTGGCTGGCCGCGCCGTGGGAAAAGCCGGCGCAGGGCGGGCTGCCGTTGACGGGGGTGGTGGCGCTGCTGGCGTCGGGTGTGCTGTGGGCGGTGGGCTCAATCCACTCCAAGCACGTCCGCAGCGGGGCGGACCCGTTGCTGGGTGCGGCGCTCCAGATGCTCGCCGGCGGCGTGATGCAGCTTGTCGCAGCGGTGGCGCTTGGGGAGTTCGGTCAATTTCACCCCGGAGCGGTGGGGCCGGCAGCCTGGGAGGCCTTCTTTTATCTGGTGTTCGTGGGCTCGCTGGTGGGCTTCTCGACCTTTGTCTGGCTGCTACGGCATAGCACGCCCACGCTCGTGGCGACCTACGCCTGGGTCAACCCGGTGGTCGCGGTGTGGCTCGGCTGGCAGTTTCAGGACGAGCCGGTGACGCCACGCACGCTGGCCGCCTCAGCGGTGATCATCATCGCTGTGGTGCTGATCACGTGGCAGAAAAACACGCCGAAGGACAGGACCCGCTGACATCAAGCATGATTAGGGCGTTCCAAGACTGAGCGGTGCATGCTTAGAATGGCTGCTAAAATGGCGATCAATTAACTTCATATCACGTTGATGGACTTGTTTTAGCATCGGAAAACTTAGCAACTATTTTGTGGGCGATCACGTCAGTGTCACACCCTTCGCTTTCGCAGCGCGCAGCAGCGCGTCGGCCATGTCGCTCGGGGTCACGGCGATCTCGATGCCACATTCCTTGAAGACGGCGATCTTCGCCGCCGCCGTGTCCTCGGCACCGCCGACGATCGCGCCGGCGTGGCCCATGCGGCGGCCGGCGGGGGCGGTGGCTCCGGCGATGAAACCCGCGACGGGTTTTTTGCAATTCGCCTTGATCCAGCGCGCGGCTTCGACCTCGGCGTTGCCGCCGATTTCGCCAATCATAATGATGCCGTGCGTTTCGGGGTCGGCGTTGAACAGTTTGATTACGTCGAGGTGTGAGGTGCCGTTCACCGGGTCGCCGCCGATGCCGACGCAGGTGGTCTGGCCGATGTTCTTAGAGGTGAGCTGAAAGACCGCCTCGTAGGTGAGCGTCCCCGAGCGGGAAACCACGCCGACGTGACCGCGTTTGTGAATGTAGCCGGGGGCGATGCCGATGCGGCAGCCGCCGGAGGAGTCCGGCCCCGTGCCGGGCGTGACAACGCCGGGGCAGTTCGGGCCGAGGAGGCGCGTTTTGGCACCCTGCATCGCGCGCTTCACGCGCACCATGTCGCGGATGGGGATGCCCTCCGTGATGGCGACGGCGAGGTCGAGGCCGGCATCCGCGCACTCGAGGATCGCGTCGGCGGCGAACGGCGGCGGCACGAAAATCGCGGAGACGGTCGCGCCCGTGGCGCGGGCGGCGTCGGCGACGGAGTTGAAGATAGGCACGCGGTGGGCACCGTGCTCGAAAAACTGGCCGCCCTTGCCGGGGGTGACGCCGGCGACGACAGTCGTGCCGTAGTCGAGCGAGAGCCGGGTGTGGCGCGCGCCGAATTCACCGGTGATGCCTTGGATGAGGAGCTTGGTTTGCGGAGTGACGAGGATGGCCATTTTCGAAAGGAGTCAGGAGCCAGAATTCAGGAGTCAGGCGGTTGGAGCTTTGCGCTGGTGGAGGCCGACCTGGTTGCCGTCGGGATCCTTGATGGCAAACAGGCGGCAGGGCGGAAATTCCATCACGTCGAGCGCGAGGGGCACGCCGGCGGCCTTCACGGCGGCCAGGGCGGCGTCGAGGCTGGCGACCTCCAGCGTGAGGGAAGACTGGGGCGTGCCGGGCATGGCGTTGGAAATCGCCAGCGCCTGGCCGGCGAGGTCGTATTCAATCCACCACTGGCCGGGGCCAAACTCGACTTGCAGGCTGACCTTCAGGCCGAGGAGCCCCTCGTAAAATTTACGGGCCGCGGGGATGTCCTTCACGGCGTGGAAGACGAAGGCGAGTTCTTTGACTTGGATGCTCATGGGGAGGACGTTTTCCGCAGATTACGCGGATAAGCACGGATGGATTTTGGGTTGGAGTTTATCCGCGGCCATCCGCGTAATCAGCGGGCAAAAATTAGGCGACGAGCTTGACGATCTTCTGCGCGGCGTCGGCCATGGTGTCGCCGGAAACCAGCTTCAGGCCGGAGGCGGCGAGCGTGGCCTTGCCAGCAGTGACATTGTTGCCCTCGAGCCTTACCACGAGCGGGAGCTGGAGCCCGACCTCTTTCACGGCGGCGACGATGCCGGTGGCGATGACGTTGCAGTCCATGATGCCGCCGAAGATGTTGACCAGGATGCCTTTCACGTTTTTGTCCCCGAGGATGATCTTAAAGGCGGCGATGACCTGGTCCTTCGAGGCGCCGCCGCCGACATCGAGGAAGTTGGCGGGAGTGCCGCCGAAGTGCTGGATGATGTCCATCGTGCTCATCGCGAGGCCGGCCCCGTTGACGAGGCAGGCGATGTTGCCGTCGAGCGCGATGTAGCTGAGCGAGTATTTTGAGGCCTCGATTTCCTTGGCATCCTCCTCGTTGAGGTCGCGGAGGGCGACGATCTCGGGATGACGGAAGAGCGCGTTGTCGTCGAAGGAAACCTTGCCGTCGAGCGCGAGGACATCGCCGGCCGGAGTGGTGATGAGCGGGTTGACCTCGACCATGGCGGCGTCGGTTTCCCAATACATCGTGTAGAGGCTGCGGATAAGCTTGCCGGCGTTTTTTGCCTCGTTGCCAGTGAAGCCGAGCCGGAAGATGAGCTCGCGGACTTGGAAATCGGCAAGGCCATAGGCGGGATCGACGACGACTTTGTGGATTTTTTCCGGCGTGTCGTGGGCGACTTTCTCGATTTCGACCCCACCCTCGGTGGAGGCGACAATGACGGGCTTGGACGAAGCGCGGTCGAGGAGGATGGCGAGGTAATATTCCTTCTTAATGTCGCTGGCGACGGTGAAGTAGATCGTCTGGACCTTGCGGCCGGCAGGGCCGGTCTGGATGGTCACAAGGGTGTTGTTCAGCATCTTGCCGGCAATTTCCCTGGCGTCGGCCTTGGTTTTGCAGAATTTCACGCCACCCTTGAAGCCGTCGGTGAAGGTCCCCTTGCCGCGGCCGCCGGCGTGGATTTGTGATTTCACCATCGTGGCGCCCTCAGGGAGGGAGGCGAGCGCGGTGTCGAGCTCGGCCGTGGTCCGGGCGGCGGCCCCCTTGGGGACAGGCACGCCGAATTTTTCAAAGAGGGCTTTGGCTTGGTATTCGTGGATGTTCATCAGCAGCGGGCACTCAGTGAGCCACAAAGAGGCCGGGTAACGCACGAAAAAAAGCAATTGAGGCAGGGCTCGGCCGGGCCGGAAGAGGGCGGAAGGGCTGAAAGGCTGAAAACTGAAAGGCTGCAGTCGTAGGGCTCAAGGGGGGAGACAGAGGACGGATCGCGGAAGCGCGGAGCGCAGGCTGAAGCCAGAACTCAGAAGCCGGAAGCCAGAATCGGACGAGCCGCCAGCAGACGGTCCGGGCCATAGCGGAGTGCGGAGATCAGCAGGCTTCAGGCCGGCTCAATGACCACGGCGGTGCCGTAACACAGCACTTCGGTGGCCGCCGTGTCCCGGCCCACTTCGGACGCATCATAATGCACCCCGAGGATGGCGTTGGCTCCCATTTCCCGGGCATGGGTCAGCATCCCGTCGTAAGCCTGCTGCCGGGCCTGTTCGCACATTTCGCTGTAGGCGCCGATCTGGCCCCCGATGATGTTTTTCAGGCCGCCAAAAAAGCCCTGGCTGATCGTGGGCGACCGCACCACGATGCCGCGCACCAGCCCGCGGTAGGCGACAATCCGGTGGCCTTCGATCGTGAAGGTCGTGGTGACCAGGATGACGGGTATTTGCGATGGGTTCATGGGATTGATCGATGGTTAGGCCGGTCAGTTTCCGTCGGATTCTTTTTTCCCCATCGCATTTTTCAGCGCAGGCACCTGCTCCATGAGCTTTTCCAGTTTTACGCCGGTGAGGGCTTCCAGCACTGGTGGGAGCTGGCTGAGGATCGCGGTCACGTCGCCGGTGAGCTTGCTGGCGCCGCCGCCGGGGCCGTTGCCGGCGTTGATGATGACCATCTTCTCGGTTTTCGCCAGCGGGGCGGAAATCTGGCCCGCGATCTCGGGCAGTGCGCGGACGATGAGCTCGATGATGGCGGCCTGGTTGTACTCCTTGAATGACTCCGCCTTTTTCCGCATCGCCTCCGCGGTGGCCAGACCCTGCGCCTCGATGACGGAGGCCTCGGCAAGACCGCGCGCCTTATTGGCGTCGGCCTCGGCGGTACCCGTGGCCTTGACGACATCGGCGGCGGCAAAGCCGGTGGCCTTCGTCGCGGTGGCAGCGCCGGCGGCTTCCGTCTCAAGCTGGAATTTTCTCGCGGCGGCGAGGGTCTCGACCTTGTAGCGTTCGGCGTCGGCGGGCTTCTGGACATTGGCCTCCAGCTCCTTTTGCCGGCGGCGGATTTCCTGTTCCTGCAGCTCGATCTGTTTCTGCTTTTCGATGATGCTGACCTGCACCTCCTCGGCTTTCACCAGCTGGTTGGTCTTGAATTTCTGGAGGTCGTAGGCGAGCTCGCTCTCGGCCTTTTTCTGATTCACGGAGGCGTTGTAGCCGGCGACGTTCATCTCGTAGTCGCGCTTGGCCTCGGCGATCTTGGAGTCGGCGGCGAACTTCGCC
>JBAXLL010000153.1:0-5468 GCA_037134835.1 Verrucomicrobiota bacterium | reverse complement strand
GGGATGGGCTTATTTTTTCTCCGCCGCGGCGGAAACGGTCTCATCGGCCAGTCGCGCAAGCAGTTTTTTAGTGACGCGTTCAATGCCGAGGCGGGCGACCGGGCTGGTGGGGTTGATATCCTGCACGGCGAGATAGTAGGTGAGGCTGGCGGCTTCCTCGCCGCGCTCTTCGGTGAGCTTCGCCTTGTCAGCGAGACCGACGTAGTCGGCGACGCGGGGGGCGAGCTCGGCTTTGCGTTGATTGACAGTGCTGTCTTCAGGGGAAAGCGCAGCGGCGGTGGCGAGGGTATCCCAGGCGACAGCGAAACTGTTCTGGTTCGCGGCCTCCTGCGCCTGCGCGAGGGCCAGCTCGACCTTGGTCATGCGTTCGATGACCGCCTTGAACTGAGGGCCACGCTTGATGTCGGCGGCGAGGCCGACCGCGAGCTCGTTGCGGCGATCGTAAATGCGCCGGTATTCGGCGTGCTGGTAGGCGTCGTCAAAGAGGGCGGCGGCCTGGCTGGACAGGCTTGCGCTGGCCGCCACCCCGGTGCCGTAGGCGGCGATCTCGGGATTGAGCGGCCAGAGGGCAACGGCCCTTTCGAGCTGAGTCCCCGCCCGCTCAAGATCCCCGATGCTGGCGGCCTGCTTCGAATAGGCGAGGGCGAGCTGGCTGCTTCGCTCGGCCGCCTGCGCGGCGGCGGTGACTTCCGTGGAGCGGAAATCCTTCGCGAGGGAGCTGAGCTCGGAGTTGAGCCGGAGAATGGACTCATAGTCCTTGAGGTCGGCGAGCTTCCGGGCTTCATCCGCCTTGCGGTAAAAGGCCAGGATTTTTTCCCGCTTTGGTTTTTCGAGCTGGAGCACTTCGCCGGTGTATTCATCCAGAAAAAAGGTTTCCTGCAGGCGTTCGGTGGCGGCCATGAGCAGGCCGGCGTCGAAATTGGAATTGACGGCGGCCATGCCCTGCCGGGCCTGATTGATGGCCTCGCGCGCAAGGTTCTCAATGGTGCTGATGTAAAACGGGACGTTGCCCGAGGCCGGCAGGAAGTCGGCGATCACATCCCGGTATTGGGCATCGATTTCCTGGGCGCTGCCTTTGAAGATGATCCGGTAAAAACTGCTGGCGATGAGCACGTGTTGAAAGCGGCGCTGCAGAAAGAGACCGAGGATTTGGCTTTGAAATTGAAGTTTGGCCTGGGCCTGGGTCAGAGCCTGCTCCGCCTGCTTGGCTTTGATGGAGGCTTCGAGGGTGGCCAATTCCCGCGCCTTGCTCGACATCGTTGAAAAGCCCATGTCTTTGCTGGAGTTAACCTTGCCGTTATTTGGCTTTGTCTGTTCGCTACCGCCGCCGCTGCCGCCCGGATTTAAGACGTTGTTGCTGCCCGTAACGGTTAGGGTGACCGCCCCGGAAGGGGCCTTTGAGTTACTTTGACTTAAATTGTCGATAATCCCCCCGCCTTGGCGGGCTATTTCCTGTTGTGTGATATCAACGTCTCTCGCCAGAATGGCCTGCTGTTGCTTGCGGAGCTTCTCCATTCCGGCGAGCACGACGCTTTGGGCGTCCTTAGAATCGCGGATAGGCCAGGCGTCGTACACTTGATTGGCGATGCTGAGGGCATAACCGCCGTCCGTGGAGTATTCGGCGGCAGCGTAGAGGGCCAGCCACGCCTGCTTGGAGGCTTCGTTCATATCGCCGGTATTGTTGGTGGCGAGCAGGCTGGTGATATGGTCGAGGGCGCCTTGATAGGCCTTTTCGTTGGATACCGGCGCGAGTGCGAGGTATTGCTCGAAACGGCTGCGAAATAGCCGGGTTTCGCCGAGGCTGTAGGAATGCCCCTTCCATTTCATGGTGCCATTTTCGGGGTCAATGCTGTCCGAATCGGTGTTAAACGCCTTGTTGATGATCGTGAGCAGGGTGTTGCTCTCCAGACTGGTGCTCTGGTCGCTTTTCAAATTGGCGGCGGTCGTGGTTGCGGACTGGGCGGCGTTATTGGCCGCGTTGCCGACCGCCGGGTTGTTCGCGGCATTGCCCAGCGCATCGGAGACTTGGTTCACGGCGTTGGTTACACCCGGCGGCAGGCCGCGGCCGGCGAGCAATCCGCCGCCTGGGGCCGGTGCGGCCGCTGGCGCCGGGACGACATCCAAGGCCAGCGCGAGCAGGAGCAGACGGGCGGCGGCGGTTTTCATGGTCAGATTTTTTTAAGTTGGCTGACGTAGAGCAGGCCACCGGTGCGGACGGCGATGTCAAAGCGGTAGCGCTGCGTGGGGATGAGGTTGGCCTTGAGCGTGTCGGGTACGAAGACCGCCAGGCGGCCCTTCTCATTGAGCGGGCGGACGGAAATGAGCCGGCCGACCCCTTCCTGCCCCCGGAGCTGCGAGTCCACCTCGGCTTCAAGGACGTAATGGTTGCCGTTGAGATTGCCCGGAGTGCTCCGATAATCGGCCACTGGCAGCGGCTCGCCGCGGCTGCAGCCGTCGGCTGCGAGGCCGAGCGCAGCAATCAACGCCAGAAGGAAGAAGGCAGGCACAGGGCGCGCAACCGGACGGGTGGACGGACAGGGGATCATCACGGGGTGTGGGCTGAGTAACGCCAGACTATGGCCAGCGCTTTTTTTGGCAACCCCAAAAAACCAGCGCCGCCCCCACTAGAAAATGCCCGGCTAGCACGGCCAGCGCTCCTGTTGTGGGCGCAAACCACCAGCCTTTGTCCGCCCCCATCAGGATGACGGCATCATAGAGATGCGGAGCAGGGACGTCTCCCATGGCCTTGAGGTAGCCGATCCATCCCCAATAGGTCACAATGAGGGGCCGCACCAGCCACACGATGGCCGCGGGCAGCGCCAGCACCACGCCCGAGAGCGGAAGCTGGAAACCCACGAGGTAGATGGAGAGCAGCGAGGCCTTGTCGGCCGAGATGAACCACGCCGAGAGGCCGAGGCACACTACGCTCATCGCCGCGCACGTCCCGCCTAGGACGAGCATCTGCTCGCCCCAACTGCCGGGAAACTGGCACAGCCCCTTGACGAACATCGTCATCCATGCGCCTTGGGCCGCCCCCAGCAACGCCGCGAAGGTGATCTTGGCCAGCGCGTAGGCCGCGGGGCGCAGGCCCGACATCCGTTCCTTTTCGTAGAGCGCGCGTTCGCCGGCGATTTCCCGTGCGCCGTTGTTGCTCCCCATCAGGCAGAGCAGGATGACCTGGAAAATGATCAGGCCCGAGACCAACGTTCCCGTCTTGAGCGCATCCCGGACAAATTCCGTTTTCGCCAACATCGCTTCAAATGTCCCCTCTGCTGACTGGTCCAGCGCGAGCATTTTCAGCTGTGGCAGACCGTTCAGCGCGAAGATTACCACGAGGCACGGAAAGCCAAACGTGATGGCCAGCGTCAGCCCGAGATAGCCCCGATCCCGCCACAGCAGCTGCCACCGCCGGGCCAGCAGTGTGAGGGTTTGTGCCAGGACGGAAGGGGTGCTAGTCTCCGTTCGTGCTGGCGGTGCCCGGTTCGCAGTGCGGTGGGTTTTGTCATTCGGCCAGGCAGGCGCGATCTCGGCCCAGCGTTGCCGCCAGTGCTCAGGCGGCTCCTCGTTCAGGCGATCATAGAGGGTCAGTGCATCCGCGAGGTCGAAATGCCCGAGCAGGTCGGGCAGCGTTCCTTGGAACACCACCGCTCCCTCGTGAACGACCGTGACCGTGTCAAACTGCGGGAGCTTAGCCAGATTGTGGATGACGCACACGACCGTTTTGGCCTGTTCGGCGACCAGGGTGCGTAGCACCGCGAGGATCTGGTCTTCCGAACGCGGGTCGAGGCCGCTCGTCACCTCGTCGCACAGCAGGCAGGCCGGGTCGGTCGTTAGCTCTAGCGCTAGGCCAAGCCGGCGGAGCTGCCCGCCGCTGAGTTTTTCCACCAGTGCGCCCCGCCGGTCACCGAGGCCGACCAGCTGCAGCAATTCGGCGATGCGCGCTTCGCCCACCGCCCCAGCCAGGCCGCGGTAAAGCTTTAGCGCATAGGCCAGAGATTCACCCACCGTGAGCTTGCCGTGCGCGATGCTGAACTGCGGCGCAAAGGCCAGCTCACGCCGCAGCGGGTCGTGGTCCGTCACACGTTGCCCGCGCAGGAAAATTCCACCCTCAGCCGGCAGGATGCCGAGCACGCCCTTGAACAGGGTCGTCTTGCCGCAACCCGACGGGCCGATGATGGCGTGCAGTCCGCCGGCGGCGAACTGTGCGGTAGCACCCCGCACCAACGGCGGCGCATCCGGACGCGGACGGACATCAAGGTTACGACAGGAGAGCATCGGGGGACCTTGGTTTATGGTCGCCACTACCGGCTAAAGCCAAGCTGCAACGGAGGCGTGGCGTGGGGGTATTATTTTTCCAGATGTCCGGCGGCGACAGCGGCAGCGACCATTTTCTCCGCATAGTCCCAGAGAGCGGTGGAGCCTTCGGCCATGTGGGCGTTTTTGGCGAGCACTTGGTGGGATTTCACGCCGTGCTTGCGCCAGGCTGCGCCCTCCGTGTGGGTGTTGAGCAGCATAGGTTGGAAACGGTCGAGCGCGGCGGCGAATTTCGCCTCGGGCGTCTGCCGCGTCTCAAACTCATCCCAGAGCGCACGAAACGTCACCGCTTGGTCGGCGGGCAGCTGGCCGAAGATGCGCGTGGCGGCGAGTGCCTCACGCTCATGCCGGGTGGCGAGGCCGGCCTCGTCGTAGGCGAATGTGTCGCCGGCATCAATCTCGACGAGGTCATGCAGAATGAGCATTTGCAGGACGCGCAGCCGGTCGAGCGATGGGAAATCGGCGTGCTCGCCGAGCACGATAACCATCAGACAGAGATGCCATGAGTGCTCGGCGTCGTTTTCACGGCGGCGGCTTCGTGTGAGCAGCGATTGGCGGAAGATTTCCTTGAGTTGATCCGCCTCCAGAATGAAGCGGATCTGCTGGGCAAGGCGGGCGGGGTCGGACATGGTGCACATTGGCGCGCGGGTACGGAGCGGGCGATGATTTTTTGAGGGGAGTGCAACCTCGGGCGCTCCACCTCCGGAAATTGCCCCGTCTTCCCTGTGCGCTTTTCCTTGCCCCGCGCCCCGCCGTCCTGTTCGCTTACTTTCCTTTTTCTCATGAAAGTCCTCGTTGCCGACAAAATCTCACCCAAGGGAGTCGCCTACCTGCGCCAGCAGCCGGGCCTAGAAATCATTGAGGCCTACGGCTCCTCTCCCGAGAAAATTCTGGAGCTAGTGAAGGATGTCCATGCCATCGCCGTCCGTTCGGAAACGAAGATCACCGCCGCAGTCTTCGCCGCCGCGCCGCTACTCAAGGTGGTCGGCCGTGCGGGCGTGGGCGTGGACAACGTGGACGTGGACGCCGCCACCGAGCGCGGTGTGATTGTGATGAACACGCCCTCGGGCAACACCATCGCCACCGCCGAACTCACCTTTACGCACCTGCTGTGTGGTGCGCGCCCTGTGCCCCAGGCCGCGGCCTCAATGAAG
>JBAXLL010000152.1:0-5473 GCA_037134835.1 Verrucomicrobiota bacterium | reverse complement strand
GTGTTTCTTCGCATCTTCGGGCGGCATCTCGCCGGCCTTGACGCGCTCCAGCACTTGGCTCCAGCGGTCGGGATCCTTCATCACGGCGTCAAGTTTGGCATAGCCGGCCAGATCAAGCTCGGCCTCGGGCTTCGCCCCCCCGTGGCAATCAACGCAGTAGGTCTGGACAAAGGGCCGGACCTTCATGCGGAAATCCGCCGCGAACTGTCGTGCGGCACGCTCTTCGGCGGTCTGCGGCGGGGCCGTCGGCTCCGGCGCGGGAGGTGTGAGGTAGGCGAGCCAAGCGAGCTTGACCGTGATGGCGAAGAGAGGGGCGATGACGAGGTAGGCGACAGTCCGGCGCATGGAGAAGTGTCTCTCGCGTGCGAGCTATTCGCAACCGAAAAATCGGTGGCACCGGGCCCGTCTCGATCTCACTTGCCGGTCGGCTTGTAGCCCTGCCAGACCCACTCGTAGGCCTCGGCGTAGGTCTGGTTACGGGCGGGGGCGGTCGTGTGGCCGGAATTGAGCGAGTAGGAGTATTGATAGTGATAGCCCTTGTTCCGCAGCACCATCGCCATGCGGTTGTTGGCGGCGACCCAGTCGTGCATATTGTCCTTCATCACGTTCGGGTTGAGCAGGTCGCCGTCGCTCACCTGCATCCAGATGCGAATGGGCTTCACCTCGCTGTCGGCGATGATGTTCTCGTGGTAGCCCCAGGCGCCGTGCGGCGTCTCGGGGTTGAACGGCCACTGCTGATTCACAAACGTGCCGGAGTAGGAGATGATGCGGCGGAACAGGTCGGGGTGATACCACGCCATCGTGAAGGCGCACGCCGCACCGGAACTGCCGCCGATGGCCGCACGGCCCTCGGGATCCTTCGTGATGACGACGCCGGCATTTTTCTCGACGAGCGGGAACACCTCGGTTTCGACGAACTCGGCAAACTTGCCCGACATCGTGTCGTATTCGAGGCCACGCTGGCTGCCCTGCGCATCGTTGTTGGTGCCTTGCGGGAAATTGCCCGGCGTGATACCGACGCCGATTATGGCCGGGATGCGCTTCTGGGCGATGAGGTTGTCGAGCACGGTGGTCTGGATGTAACCGGTGCCGTCGAGGCCGACCATCACGGGCGTGGGCGTGCCCGAGACGTAGCCCGCCGGCACATAGACCGTGACCGTGCGCGTGTAGGGTGTCGGGCGAGAGTCTACGAGCAGCGTGTAAAGGTTGTTGGGGTCGAGCGTGCCGTTAGCCGCCTTGCTGATGCCGGGGTAAATTTTGCTGTCCGCCGAGCTCATGGAAAACGTTATCATATGGCCGACGGGGATGGCGGCGTTCGAGCGGCGGAAAGCGGCGACTTCATCCGAGTAAATTTGGCCGGCCGGGAGCTCGGGCCGCGGGGCGGGAGGAGCGCCGCGCTGACCGCGGGGTGCCTGCACGACTGTCGGCTCTGCCACGCCAGGCTTGAGCGGCAGGGTCAGCTCGGGTGCGTTCACGTAGTCGGGGCCGATGAGAAAGTCGCCCTCGGCGTTGAGAGGTGGATTGGCCCCGCGGGTTGCCCGGGTGCCGGCACGGGCCGTGGCAAAGGCTTTGGCCAGCGCCTCGGCATCCGGCCCGGCGGGGATGAACACGGGCGCACCGACGACATTGAGCGGTCGCGCGGCCGCACCATGGACGGGTATGGCTGCAAGCGAGGCTAGGATGGTTGTGATAACTAAGATAGGTCTGGAGAGAGCGGTTTTCATGGGACAGGGAGGGCGGGGTTGGGGTGAAAGGGAAATCCTCGCCACGCCCTGGTACAAGCGCAAACACATCGCGCCCATCGCTAACCATCTCAGCGCCGTTTTTCCGTGAGCGGCAGCATCACGCCGCGCCGGAAGAGCGCAACCTGGCTCGTGCTCGACGAAACCACGACCGAGATACAGTCGGCCGCGACGCTGATTGCTGCTGCTGCGGCATGCCGGCTGCCCAGCCCGCTCGGCAGGAGGTGACTACTGTCTGTCGCTTGGATGAGGCTGCCCGCGGACTCCACCACACCGTCGCCGCGGATGATGAACGCGCCGTCAATCGTGGAGAATTCCTTCACCGTTTCGTCCATGAACGGACTGAGGATGTTCCGATCTTCCTCCTTGTAGCCGAAAAACGGGTTGAGCACGAGCGGCTTGATGAGTGGCGCCACCTTGGCGGTGTCGCCGAGGACGAAAAGACATCCGACCGGCCGGCCCTCGCGGCCCTCAACCGCCAGCTCGGTCGCGACGGCGACAACGCGCTCCAGCACCTCAGGCTTCACATCCTCTGGCAGCAGGTCGGCATGGCCGGCGCGGAACGCCTGAAACTCCCGCTCCACATCCACGACGACGACGGTGTCGAATTGGTTGCTGCCCGTGATGCCGTCCACGCAGCACACGCGGTCGGTGAACGCGATGGTGCCGCGCGTGAGCGCGACGAGGATCGCACTGCGGAGCTGGGCCATGCGTTGCGTGGAGAACGAGCGCACCTGGATGACTTCGGCGAAGCCCTTGGGGTCGTCGCCCGGCTCGACGAGGTTGCGCGTCACGAGGATGGTCTTCGACTTAGGAAACCACGCGCCCGGCTCGATGCCGCCGCTGAACGTGTCGCCAAAGATCATCACCGCTGCGCAGCCGGCGCCACGCGCCACGCGCTCCGCCGCTCCTAGGATAAGGCGGTTGACGCGGTTCTGCTGCGTTTGCACTGGTCGCGCCGGCAGGCCGCCGAAGCCCGCCAGCAGCCGCTCATGCAGGTCGCCGGGAGTCGGTGCGTCGAGAAGGCTGTGGATAAGCGCGGGCTCCTTGACCAAGCGGGCGATGGAAGCGAGCACCTGCAGGTAGTCGCGCGCCCGGTCGTCGGCCAGCAGCATGAGGATGAGGTGGACCTTGTCATCGTCCTTTGGTCCGTCGTGGCGGACCCCCGTGCGGCTGCGGCCAATGGCGAGCAGGTAGCGCCGGCCCATCTTCAGGCGGACGTGTGGCAGCGCGACCCCCTCGCCCAGATAGGTCGTCATCGTGTCCTCGCGGGCGAGCAGGCCCTTGAGCAACGATTCGGGCTTCAGGTCAGGAAATTTGGCCACGGAAACCGCGAGCAGCTCCCGCAGCGCACCCTCCATGTCGGGGCTGTGTAGGTCAATAATGCGCCCGCGGGCGATGATCTTTTCGAGCCGCATGGGTTAAAAATTTAAATCACAAAAAATTTCCCATGTCGCCAAATCCCAGGGCTGAAAACTTTGCGTGCACATGAGAGGAGGGGGAACTTACTTGGGCGTTGGCCCCGTAGCGGCCGGTCTGCGTCAGGCTGTTATTTTTCCCACTCTAGCGCGCCCTTTTTGACCTCGTAAAACAGGCCGAGCACGAGCACTCCGAGGAAGAACAGCATCGGACCGAGGATGCTGATGTGGTTAGCCAAAAAATTGCGGTAGATGAAACACAGCGGGATGAGAAACACGACCTCGATGTCGAAGAGAATAAACAGCATCACGGTGACGTAGAATTTCACCGAGAAGCGTGTGTGCACCGGGCCGTCGGCCTTGATCCCGCATTCGTAGGCGGAGTCCTTGATGGCATTTTTCCGTGCGCGCTGACCGAGTAGATGGCTCACACCCACAATGCCGCCCGCCAGCCCGGCGGCGAGCAGGGCTTGGATGAGAATGGGCAGATAGTCGGCGGAATTCATGCGCGAGAAGAGAAGGCCGCAGGGGCGGGCCGGCGGCAAGGGGAATTTTCGGCGGCCGCCGGGCGTGGTCCAATTTGGCCGTGGTGCGTGCACCATCCCGGCTTACGATCGCAAATTCTGAAACCAGGCCGGCGACCCCGGCCGTGTAAGGCTTGCAGGTCAGAAAGCCCCTGCGTTAGGTTGCATCGTGCCTTCGGAAACCCGTCACCTGCCTTCCCAGTCTCAAAAATCCGTCGCGCGGTCGCCTGCCGCCTCCGGTTTTCGCCAGCCGGCCGAGTGGGAGCCGCAGGCGGCGGTCTGGCTCTCCTGGCCGCACCGGCGGGCGACATGGCCGGGCAGTTTCCGCCCCATCCCAGACAAGTTTGCCGAAATCGCCGCACTCATCAGTCGCTTCGAGGAAGTCCGGATCAATGCCGCC
The DNA here is from genome assembly GCA_037134835.1 of Verrucomicrobiota bacterium. GTDB lineage: Bacteria > Verrucomicrobiota > Verrucomicrobiia > Opitutales > Opitutaceae > CAIYUN01. Next base: position 1,389 of record JBAXLL010000152.1, on the reverse strand, counting down.
CGCCCGTTGCATGGGCGTATCCGCGTCCTCTTGCGCCAGGCGAAAGCCGATTTGGCCCGCATCACGCTTTACGCTCATCCAACCGACGACGCTTGGTGCCGCGATCATGGCCCTATTTTTGTCAAACATTGCCGGACAGGCGAGGTCGCGATCACCGATTGGGAGTTCAATGCCTGGGGCGAAAAATACCCGCGTTGGAAACGTGACAACGCCATCCCCGCCCGCATCGCCCGCACGCTCGGCCTGCGCCGCTTCGCCTCCAACATGGTGCTTGAGGGCGGCTCGATTGACGTGAACGGCGCGGGCCTGCTGCTTACCACCGAAGCGTGCCTGCTTCACCCCAATCGCAACCCTACGCTCACCCGCGCGCAGATCGAGCAGAACCTCAGGGCCGCGCTTGGTGTCCGCACCGTCCTTTGGCTCGGTGCCGGCATCGCGGGCGATGACACCGACGGCCACGTGGACGACCTCAGCCGCTTCTTCCGCGCCGACGGCATCGTGACCGCCGTCGAGCGTGATCCGCGTGACGAAAACCACCGCGACCTCCGCGAAAATCTGGAGCGTTTGCGCGCTTGCCGCACGCTGTCTGGGAAAAAATTTGCGCTCGCCGAGCTGCCCATGCCGCACGCCGTCCGGCATGGCCGCCACCGGCTGCCGGCGAGCTATGCCAATTTTCTGGTCATCAACGGGGCTGTGCTCATCCCCGCCTTCCGTCAGCCCAAACGCGATGCCGAGGCGGCCGAGGTGCTGGCAGCGTGTTTCCCCGACCGTGAGATTATTCCGGTGGACTGTCGCAACCTGGTTCTTGGCCATGGCACACTGCACTGCATCACCCAACAGCAGCCGGCGTGAGATGCGAGTCCTGTTCCCTGCCGTTGTGTTTGAGCCATCGTTTTCTCGTGCATTCGGTTGATGCGCAATCCCGCTGGTCATTGTCGGCAAAATGCCGCAGGGTTGGCGTCCTATGCCCGCCAGTTCCGCTGCCATGCCTGTCCCGCACTCGTATGCCGTCCCGGCTCCCGTCGGTCTCGCCCCGGTGTTTGACCGACTGCGGCCGCAGCTGGCGGATCTGGACATCTTCCTTCGTGGGCAGCTCGCAGCGTTCGAGCCCGAGATCCGCAGTCTGGCTGACTACTGTCTGGACACTGCGGGCAAGCGCATCCGTCCGGCGCTCGTATTTCTGAGCGGCTGGAGCGGCGGCCGGCCCGCTCCAGCACTCGTCCGCGCGGCGGCCATCGTCGAGCTGGTGCACCTCGCCACGCTGGTGCACGACGACATCATGGATGCCGCCGACATGCGCCGCGGCCGCGACACGGCATCGCGCCGCCACGGCCCAGAGGCGGCGGTGTTGCTGGGCGATGCGCTTTTCGCCCACGCGCTGAATCTCGC
>JBAXLL010000151.1:0-5475 GCA_037134835.1 Verrucomicrobiota bacterium | reverse complement strand
ATTGTGCCCGCATCGGCGGGCGGCGGCGGGGTGGGGGTGCCGAGGATGCGGCGCAGCACCCAGTCGCCACGCTTGACGGGGCTGGTCCGGAGCGGGGCGGAAGTGACCGTTAGCACCGAGCCGAGGCGCAGCACGCCGCCGCGGTTAAAGGCGTTGGCCCCTTCGACTTTCACCATCTTGTCGGCGGACTTCACGTCCCGGTCAATGCCATAAAAATTTGCCAGCGGCTGGTTGAGAAAGGTGTAGTCGGCGTAGAGCATCTCCTTCATCGGGCGCTCCTGCCGGACGATGTATTCGAACGTCGAGACGGCCTCGTCAAACATCGCCGACCGCACCTCGTCGGTGAACTCGGGGAACCGTCCCGTGTCCACGCCGCGATACTCGTCGAAGTGGTAGAACCCCAGCCATTGTCCGAAGAACTCGGTGGACAGCCGGCGTGCCTTGGGGTCGGCGGTCATGCGCTTGACTTGCTTTGCTAGCAGCGCGGGTTTGGCCAGTTCGCCGGCGGCGGCGGCGCGGCGCAGTTCCTCGTCGGGGATGGACGACCAGAGGAAGAAGCTCATGCGGCTCGCCAGCTCCCAGCCATCGAGCGGTTTTTCCGAACGGCTGGCCACGGTTTCGACGCGGTAGAGGAAGGCGGGGGCGACGAGGACGCGGGCGATCACCGCCCGGATGGCGCTTTCATGGTCGAGCCCGTTGTCCTTGCGCGTCCGCTGATAAAATGCCCGCAGTCCCGACTTCTCCGCCGCGGTCAGTGGCCGGCGCCAGGCCCGGCTGGCCAACACCAGCACGTCCTCAATGTGGCCGGGTTCGGCCAGCGCCTTCGCTTTCATCACTTCGTCGTAGTGCGCGCGCAGGGGCGCGATGTATTGGCGCGCCTCCGCAGGCAAAGTGGCGATCTGGGCTTGGTCGAGGTCTTTGATCTGGCTGCTCTTCAGCTTCAGCCCGTAATGCTCGGCCAGCAGGCTGAGATAGGCGTTGTGGTAGGAGAATGAGGCAAAGAGTGTGTTCCAAGCTTGGTTCAGTTTCACCCGCTCGGGCTCGTCCAACATGTTTTCGGCCAGAAAGGAGTCGTTGCGCTGATACTTCACGTTGTTCACGAAAGCATCGTGCTCGGGGGTGTTGTAGGTGCTGTCGAAAGGCAGCGGCACCGGATCCTTGTCCGCCGGGTCGGCCTCACCGTGGGAGTTGGGCGGTAACAGCGAAACGTATTCCGCGATGCCCGCGCGGAAGGTCTTGTAGCCCGCGCTGGTCGGGTCGCCGAGCAGCACGCGCGCCTGGGCGCCGCGCGCCGGGACGCTCCCCTCGGCGTTGTTGGAAACCACCAGGCGCACCACGCCGTTGCGATCCGCGCCGAGTTCGACGTCCACCTCCAGCGTGGCCGTCATGCCGGCCGCCGGCTGCGGGATGTCGAGTTCGATGGTGCTGTTTGTGGCAAAGTCGTCCGGCCCCATCGCGCTTCCGTCCGGGCTTTTGCCAAACGCCAGTGCCGCCACTGCGGTGGGCGGCAGCAGGGCGCGCAACGGCTGGGTGGACAACACCGGCCCGGCGGGTGCTGCACCGCGCCGGCCACCTGCGGCCGCGACCACGGTCACCCCGGCGGCCGCATCGCCGTCGCCGGCCGCCGCGGCCGCATCCGCGGGAGGAATGAGGATTGCGTCTGCGGCATTGACCGCCGCTGCGCCGGCCCCTCCCTGCCGGCCACGGACACCTCGCCCTGCGGCGCCCACCACCGGACCGCGCGTGACGACGCGCGGGTTGCGCCAGATTGCCACGGACTTTACGCCGGGGCTGGGATTGAGATTCTCAAACGCCAGAAAAACTTTCAAGGGCGCCCCGCCGGATGCCACCGCGCCCGCACCGGCTCCCCGCCCCGCGTGCGCCGCCGCGCGCTCCGCCACGTGCCCCGCCGGCCCCGCCCAGCGCGTAGGTATAGGCATGGGTCGGCTCAACCTTAAGTGACTTGTCGTCGAAAACCAACGGGCTCTCATCGCCGGCCCCGCCCGCCGCAACGTCACCCCGCCCGAAGAACCAGCTGGGCCAGGTTGTGAGATATTGGTAGAGTTCGTCGCAGCTGGCACGCGCCTGCGCCATGGCCGCCTTGGCATCGGTCGTGGCCGCCGGAATCGTTTTCCAAAAATCCACCATTTCCCCGCTTGGGTAGCCGAGCTTTGGCTGGTTGAGGACGGACCAGATGTGTTCCGCAAACCGCCCAGGCAGCCCTTCCTTGGCGGCGAACTCCTGCAACGTCACCTTCGGCTGCCCCAGCGCCACGCGGTTTTTATACTCCCACGCGACATAGAACGCCTTGCCATATTGATCGAGGCCGAAGGGCCGTCCGCCCTCGCCCGACACGACGCGAAAGCCCCGGGTCGCATGGATCGCGTTGATCCGGTTGATGGCAAACAATTCCCGGCCCGTTTTGCCCGGATCGGGGTAGAACTCAAGCGGCCCCGCGCCAATGACGGCGTAATCTGCCACCAGTTTCGCCGCCTCGAGATAGCGCTCGATGCTCGCGTCCTGCACGAACTGGACGTCACCGTAATTGGTAAAGCCTTCACCGCCGACCGAGTCGCTCGACGCCTCAATGCCGGTCTTGATCTCTATGCCGGTCAGGTCGCGGATCGCGTAAGCATATTCGCCGCTTGTCAGCCGTCTCACCGTCACATGTCCCGGTTCGCCCGCGTGCGCGTCCGCATAAGTTTTCAAGGACGAGCGCACCCACGCCACCGCCGCCGCGCGCTCGGTGGTGCTGGGGTGGAGCTTGGCCTCCTTTGGCGGCATTTCGGCGGTCTCCAGCATCTCGATGACCTTTTCCCAATGGTCGGCCTGCGCGCCGACGGATGGTTGCGCGAGCAGCCGCTCAAGGCTCAGGTCTGCCTCGGGTTTGTTCAGCCCGTGGCACTCGAAGCAATACTTCTGAAACACGGGCGGCGGCCTGGCGGATGGCACAGTTGAAGCCGCCGACGCCGGCAGCGCCGACGCCAAGCCCAGCAACAGGACAGCATAAAATCGAGGGGGCTTCATCATGTGGGACTTGAACCACCGTGTGCCATAAAATGGGCCCACCATGATCCACTTACAGACTCGCACGATCCGATGAGGCGTCAAATGCTATTTGTTTCGGCCGGCCTCTGCTGCCGGCCTCAAATCCGGCATTTGTTATTCCAAGGGAAAACTTCGGTCCCGTTCGGCTTGGATCGGCTCCCGCTCGCCCCTTGCCCGCACTGCGAAATTGCTTGTCAGCGCTGCCAGCCATGCCCGTAATGCGCCCCCAGTTTTCGCCGATGTAGCTCAGTGGTAGAGCAACGCTTTCGTAAAGCGTGGGTCGTCGGTTCAATCCCGACCATCGGCTCCAGTTTGGGAGCGGCACGCCGTCGCGCCGCCAGCTACCACAGGCCGACGATGAAGCCTTGGGCGGACTTGATGGCGATCACCGCAAGATTTTTGGCCCCATGGGCAGCGAAGCACGGGAGCAGCGAGCCACGCGGATTCAACCGCGCCGCGAATCGCATCACGTAAAACCAAAGCGAGCTGGTGAACACCGCGCCCGTGCTGAACCAGCCTTTGGCCGTGAAGTTCAGGCGGAACGCTTCGCCGTGATTCCACGACCACAAAAACGGATGCAGCGCGGCAAACAGCACCGATGCCCCCAGCGCGCCCGTCCACTGCGCCGCCGCGCCCCGGCCCTCGATCACGATGAACCCGCGGAACACCAGTTCCTCAATGAACGCGGCCATCAGCGTGTAGACGCCGAACAGCACCGTCATCTTGGACTGCGTCTGGCTCAGGCCGAGCCGGGATTCCCCCCATGTTTCGAGCAGGGTGATGCCGACCGCTCCGGCGGCGGCGATCACGCCGGCCTGCGCCGTCGCCGGCACCGCGCCGGGCAGCGCGCGCGGGTTGGGCCGCCCGGCGCGGGCCGCGCGCAGATCCCTCCACCACAGCCCGGCGACATAAAGTCCGGCGGCAAAGACGGCGAGCAGGAGCAGCGGGTTGTCGTTCATGCGGCGGTCTCATCAGCCTTGATCCGGCGCCGGGCCGATTGCCACGGCTAAAATGGCCCGGATTCCGGCTTTCTGCTGTGCCGGAAGCTCCGGTTTATTTTTCGAACTTATAAACCTGTTCGCCCGGCTTGGCGTAGCCGAGGCGCTCGCGAATTTGCTGCTCGACGAAGGCATGGTCGGTCTGCAGGCGCTCCAGCAGGGCCTGGCGCTGCTTCAGGCGGGTTTCCTCCTCGGCGACGCGCTGGCGTGTCTGCGTTTCGGCGCGGGCGAGCTTCAGGTATTCCTGCCGGGCCTGCCAAAAATATCCGCCGGCGGCCACGGTTCCGCCTGCCAGCAGCAGGACGCAGAACAGCGGGATGATACGCGGGGAGCGCATGGTGCAGGTTGCGCGGGACATGATTTTGAGGCAAGGGTTTTTTGCGCGCAGTTTTTGGCGTGCGTTGCTAGGGCGGGCGCGCCATGGTCGCGCCATGTATCAGAGTTTTTACGGGCTGCGTGAGTTGCCGTTCAATATCACGCCGGACCCGAAATTTCTTTACCTCAGCCCCACGCACCAGGAGGCGCTGCAACACCTGAAATACGGCGTCAGCCAGCGCAAGGGCTTCATCGTCCTCGTGGGTGAGGTAGGCTGCGGCAAGACCACCCTCTGCCGCCGTTTTCTGAATGAACTCGATGCGACCCGCTACGACACCGCGCTCATTCTCAACCCCCGCGTGACCGAGACGCAGATGCTCAAGGCCATCCTCACGGAGCTCGGCGAGACGAAACTTGCGCGCAGCCAGAACGATCTCGTTGCGCAGATGAACCGCGTGCTGCTGGAGCGCATCGAGCGCGGGCGCGATATCGTACTCATCGTGGACGAGGCGCAGAACCTGAAGTTCGAGGTGCTCGAGCAGATCCGCCTGCTCTCCAACCTTGAGACCGACCAGCAAAAGCTGCTCCAAACCGTGCTCATCGGCCAGCCCGAGCTGAAGGACGTGCTGGCGCGGGAGGAACTCCGCCAGCTGCGGCAGCGCATACTGGTGCATTGCGAGCTGAGCCCGCTCACGCTCGGCGATGTCACGCACTATGTCCACCACCGCCTATCGCTGGCCGGCAGCGATGGCCGCCCCGCCTTTACCAAGTGGGCGCTGCGCATGATCCACAAGCATAGCCGGGGAATTCCGCGCGTGATCAACAACCTTTGCGACAAAGCGCTCCTCTCCGCCTATATTCGCGAATCCGACGAAGTCACCTACTGGGACGCACGCCGTGCCATCAAGGAAATGAAAACGCTCGTCGAGTAGCTGCCCGCCGCCCTCACCTTTCTGCCATGAGTCTGATCAACGAAGCCCTTAAAAAAGCCCAGCGCCAGCGTGGCGAACCACCGTCGGCCCATGGCACGGCCCCTTTGGAGGGAGGCGGGTCACGCCCCGTCCCGCGCGGTTCGGCGCTGAACACCCCTGGGCTTCTGGTGCTCGTTGGCAGC
>JBAXLL010000150.1:0-5483 GCA_037134835.1 Verrucomicrobiota bacterium | reverse complement strand
TCGTCGGTCCATGCCGCCGCTCCGGCCCCCTTCGACGCCGACTCCGACCGTGGGCGCATGCTCACCTTGCTCGGCCTGCCCGTACCGCCACCCCGCGCCGGTGCGGAAAACACGGTTGACGAGTCCATCGCGACTCCGCCGGGCATGAAATATCCCGACCCGCTCGTGCTGAAGAACGGCCAGCCGGTGAAGGACGCCGCGACCTGGCGCAACGTGCGCCGCCCGGAAATCTTTGAGGAATTCGCGCGCGACATCTATGGCCGCGTGCCCGCCAACACCCCCAAGGTCACGTGGGCCGTCACCAACACGCAGGACGACGGCACCGTGAAGACCAAGACCATCGTGGGCACGATTGATAACTCCGGCTTCCCCTCGATTTCGCCCACGATCCAGGTCACGCTCAAGACACCATCCAACGCCGGCGGCCCCGTGCCGGTGATCGTCTATGCCTCGGCTGGGGCCGGCGGCGGCGGGCGGCGGGGTGGCGCGCCTGCCCGTGGTGCGGTCGCCGGGGCGCCTGCGGCCGGTGCTACCGCCGCGTTGGCACTGGCTCCGGCACCTGCAACGGCCGTGGCGGCGGCTCCGACCGCTCCGGTCGCTCCTAGTGGCGGCCAGCGTGGCGGTGGGCAAGCCGGTCCCTCCCTCGAGGAACTGACTCTGGCCCAAGGCTGGGGCTACGCCACCTTCAACACTTCCTCGGTGCAGCCCGACAACGCCGCCGGCCTCACGGACGGCATCATCGGCCTGATGAACAAGGGTCAGATGCGTTCCAAGTCCGACGAATGGGGCGTCCTCATGGCATGGTCGTGGGGTCTGAGCAAATCCATTGACTATTTCGAGACCGACAAGGATGTGGACGCGAAGCAGCTCGTGGTGGACGGCTTCTCCCGCTGGGGAAAGACTGCCGTGCTCGCCGCCGCCTATGACCAGCGTTGGGCGATCGCGTGGGCCGGCGACTCCGGCCAGAGCGGCACCAAGATGAACCGCCGCAATTTCGGCGAGACCGTGGACATGGTGGCCCAAAACTTCCCGTGGTGGATGGCCGGCAACTTCCAGAAATTCTTCGGCCCGGAAAACTGGGACAAGATGACCGTGGACTCCCACGAACTCGTCGCCCTCGTCGCGCCGCGCCCGGTATTCATCACCGGCGGCACGATGGACCAGCATACCGACGCCAAGGGCATGTTCCTCGCCGGTGCCCTGGCCAGCCCGGTGTATGAGCTGCTCGGCAAAAAAGGTCTGGGCACAACCGAGATGCCTCCCGCCGACACCGCACTGATCACCGGCGACATCGGTTACCGGATGCACACCGGCGGCCACACGCCCGCGCCCGACCTGACGACGTTCATCGAGTTCTGCGCAAAATACATCAAGGCCCCGTCCGCAAAAAAATAGTGAGGACGGCCCCCCGGCAGAATCCCGGCCTGCCCGCGACGCTGCTGTCGCGGTCAGGCTTTTTTGAGGCTCACCAAGTTGGCTTGCCTTTGGGTAACAACACCTTCCCTTGTCGTCCTCCTTCCCATGCACCACGCTCCCCTCTTCACCTCCGTCACACTCGGCACCCTCGCCCTCCCCAACCGCATCATCATGGCACCGCTCACGAGCTGCCGGGCCGATGCCAATCATGTGCCGATCGGCATCATGGCCGAATACTACGCCCAGCGCGCCAGCGCGGGTCTCATCGTGGCCGAGGCCACGATGGCGATCGAAGGCCACTCCGCCTTCCGTGGGCTTGAGCCTGGCATCTGGTCTGCCGCCCAGGTGGCCGGATGGAGAGCCGTCACCGACGCGGTGCATACCCGGGGTGGCCGGATCGTTTTGCAGCTCTGGCACGGCGGCCGTGCCTGCCATTCGCTGCTGAACAATGGAGCGCAACCCGTCGCACCCAGCCCCCTGCGGATCACGAATGATGAAACTTACACTCCGCAGGGCAAGAAACCCTACGAGACCCCGCGCGAGCTTCGCGACGACGAGCTGCCCGGCATCGTCGCCGGCTTCGGCCACGCCGCCCGCAACGCGCAGCTCGCAGACTTCGACGGCGTTGAGATCCACGGCGCTAATGGCTACCTGCTCGACGAGTTCCTCCGCGACGGCAGCAACCGCCGTACCGGTCCCTACGGCGGGCCGGTCGCGCATCGCGCGCGCCTGCTGCTCGAGGTCGTTGACTCCGCCAGCGCCGTCTGGGGTGCCGGTCGCGTGGGCGTGCGCCTGTCCCCGCTCAACAGTTTCAATGACATGAAGGACAGCGATCCCCTGGGCCTCACGCGTTACGTCGCCGCCCAGCTCAACGAACGCGGGATTGCCTACCTCCATCTCATGCGCAGCGACTTCCTTGGCGCGCAAAAGGGCGATGTACTCGGCGTGGCCCGTGCGGAGTTCAAGGGCGCACTCGTCGGCAACATGGGCTATACTCCTGCTGAGGCGGCCCAGGCGGTGACCGACGGCACACTCACCGCCGTCGCCTTCGGCCACCACTATGTCAGCAACCCCGACCTCGTCGCCCGCGTGCGCGCCGGCGCTCCGCTCGTGGAGCCCGAGGCCACCACGCTCTACAGCCCGGGCCCGCACGGCTACACGGACTATCCGGCGCTGGCCTAACGCGCGGGTGGCGCTGGCCTGAGCATCGGCACGACCGAACCCGCGACAATGAGGAGGCCGCCCACCAGATCAGTCCGGCCCAACTGCTCGCCAAAAAAGAGCAGACCGCCGCCCGCGATGCCCAGCGGCACTAGCGTCTGGATGAGCGCGCCCTCCGCCACGGGGAGATGGCGATAGGCCGCGGTCATCGCGAGCTGCCCGGCTCCAGCACAGAGCCCGGCCACCATCAGCCCGACACAGCCGCCCGGCCCCGGCAGCACCGGATGATTGAGGAGGACAAACGGCACGCACAACAGCAGGCCATACACGCATTGGGAGGCAAAGATCGTGGCCGTGCCGACGCCTTCGCGGTGCAGCTGGCGGATGGCCACGACGACCCAGGCCGAGGCCAGCGCCACGAGCAGCGCGACGCCGTCGTAAAGCCCCAGCCGCAGCAGGCCGAAGATCGCCCCCGTCAGCAGGCCGAGGCCGAGCAACGCCGTTCCCGCCCCCAGCACAAGCGGACGCCGGAAGGGCTCGGCCAGCAGCAAGACGGCCAGCAGCGCGGAGAGGATAACATAAGTGTTGTTGAGGAACACCGCGCGCCCCGCCCCGAGCCGCACGATGGTCAGATAAAACCCATAGGTGGACGCGCCACCGATCAGCCCACGGAACATGAGCCGGGGCTTGGTGAAAAGTGCCGGCAGGTCGAGGGTGCGATGGTAAAATAGAAAACAGAGCGCCAGGCCGGCGGCAAAACGCAGGCCCGAGATGATCCACACATCAGTCCCGGCGCGACCGAGCGCGCGGATGATCAGCACATTGGCGATGTAGCTAGCGGCCGAGAGCAGCATGAGCTGACGACCGGAATGGGCGGAGGTGGCGGTGGTGGACATGGTTGGCGGTGGTTGCGTCCGGCCGATGCGACAAAAAAACCGCACCGGTGAAGGGTGCGGTTGGTTTCGGTTCGTCTGAATCGTCAGTTCACTCACGTCCCATTGGCCAACACACTCCCGCGCCCGCGCCAAATGCGGCGGGCAACCAGAACGGCGGCGGCCTTGACGTGAAGTGTCATGCGAAGGCCACATCCCATGGCGCGCGCCGCCGCCCTGCAAGCCTGAAGTCCGCACGGAGCAAAAATCCTGCCCTCCAAGGAGCCAAGTCCTCCACTCCGCAGCCCCAAAGCTTGAGTTTAACACCGCCCTTTGCCGCTTTGCGTCCCAGGACTTAACTGCCTAGATCGTGCTATCACCACCCATGCCAAAGAGTTTCTTGAATCTCTCCGCCTACCAATTCACGCCCTTCGAGGCGGCCGGATTGCCAGCGTTGCGCACCCGCCTCCTTGGCTTGGCCAAGGCCCATGGTTTGCGCGGGACGATTTTGATGAGCCCGGAGGGCATCAACCTCTTCGTCGCCGGCCCCGCAGCCGACGTGGTAGCGCTGCTCGCCGAGCTCCGAACCCTGCCGGGTCTGGCCGGACTCACGCCCAAGGAAAGCTGGAGCGCCGTGCAGCCGTTCAACCGAATGCTAGTGAAAATCAAAAAGGAAATCATTGCGTTTGGCGTACCCGGCATTGACCCGGCACGCCAACCGGCACGCCGGCTGTCTCCGCGGACGTTGAAGCAGTGGCTCGACGAAGGCCGGCCGGTCACACTGCTCGACACGCGCAACGATTATGAAGTGCGCCTCGGCACCTTTGCGGGTGCGATTGACCCGCAGATCCGGCATTTCAGAAAATTCCCCGACGCGGTTCGCCGGCTGCCCGCCGCTCTGAAGCCGCAGCCCATTGTGACATTTTGCACGGGAGGCATCCGCTGTGAAAAGGCGGCGCCCCTGCTGGCCCGCGAGGGCTTTCAAACGGTGTATCAGCTCGACGGCGGCATCCTGAAATACTTCGAGGAGTGCGGCGGCGCGCATTATCAGGGCGAGTGCTTCGTCTTTGACCGTCGCGTGGGAGTGGATGCGAAACTCAAGACGACGGGCGCGGTTCTCTGCTGGATCTGCCAGATGCCGGTCACCGTCGCGGAGCAAACCGACGCCCGCTATGTGTATGAGCAGTCATGCCCCCATTGCTTCGACCGGCCTCGCGCCGGCCAGCCCTGCGAGGAAACCCGCCTCGAGGGCTGAGCCAAGCACCTGTGCCTCCTTTTCCAGGTGGAGCGCGTTGAGCAAACGCACGCCTGGCATTGGCACTTTTCGAAAAAGTGCGTGTCCTAGAGGACAACCACCCCCGGCTCACCATGAAAACCCCCTCCTGTTTGCTCGTTGGTTTATTGCTCGCTCTGGTGCCTTCCCTGCCCGCCGAAACTCCGGCGTCCCCCGCCCGGAGTCTCGCACCGCTGCTCCAGCCCGCCCAGCTCGACGATCTGCTCGGTCCGCTCGCGCTCTATCCCGATCCCCTCGTCGCCCTGATCCTGCCCGCCGCCACCGAGCCGACCGATCTCGTGCTGGCGGCCCGCTATTTCTCGGCCAACGCCGCCAACGATCGGCCCGAGGCGATTGAGACCCAGCCTTGGGATGAGAGCGTCAAGGCGCTCGCCCACTATCCCGAGCTGATAAAATGGATGGACGCCAATCTCTCTTGGGCCAAACAGCTCGGCGAGGTCTTTGAGGCCCAGCCCGCTGACGTGATGAAGACCATCCAGCACCTGCGCGCGACCGCGCAGGCCGCCGGCACCCTCGCCAGCACGCCCCAGCAGACCGTGATCGTCGAGCGCGAGGTCATCCGCATCGTCCCCGCCCAGCCCGAGGTGATCTATGTGCCGGTCTATGATCCGGTCGTGGTCTTCGTCCGCCGTCCGCCGGTTTACACCACGACCTTCATCACCTTCGCCACGATCGGCCGCACCGGCATCTGGCTCTCCTATGAATGCGACTGGAACCGCCGCGTCATCTGGATCGTGGAC
>JBAXLL010000149.1:0-5502 GCA_037134835.1 Verrucomicrobiota bacterium | reverse complement strand
GCCATAAGAGATGAACGGCAGGGTCATGCCCTTGGTGGGGATCATGTTGAGGTTCACCGCTACGTTGATGATCGCCTGCTGCCCCACCAGCACGAAGAGGCCGGCGGCGGCCACCTGCGTGAAGGGGACGTTGAGCTTCAGCGCCCGATAGAGGCCGCGCACGACGACGAAGGCGAACAGGGAGACCAACAGAAGCGAGAAGATCAGGCCGTATTCCTCGGCGCCCACCGACCAGATGAAGGCGGTGTGAAGGTCGGGCACGTGGCGCTTCATGACGCCCTCGCCGGGCCCCCGCCCGAAGAAGCCGCCAGCCGCCTGGGCGACACGCGCGGCGTCCACCTGATGGGTGTCGGCCTTGTCCGGCGACAGGAACTTGTCGACCCGGGCGGTGACGTGGGGGAACAGGAAGTAGGTGGACGACAGGCCGCCCAGCGCCGTGGCCCCCAGCAGCATGACCCAGGACATCGGCACCCCGGCCATCGTCAAGGGCTACCGCCCCTATATTGCCTTCTGGATTGAGAATTCTGATCACCAGATGATACGCACGCTCGCGGTGCTCGGCAATGACTCGCGTTTCGTCAACCACCTCACCGCCTGGCGGCGTGCCGGCGGCGTGAACTATGCCCTCAACGCCGTGACGCGGGCCACACGCCCCAACGGCATCTACACCATCGTCTGGGACGGACGCGACGACTATGGCCGACCCATGCTGCAGGACACTTACACCATTTGCGTCGAACTGGTCCGCGAGGAGGGCCGCCACGTCACGGCTACCGCAACCATCGTGTGCAGCAGCGAGCCGACAGAGGCTGTACTCGCGGCCACCGTCGAGTCCGGCGCGTCTAAAGTAATTTTTGGCCCCAAACCCGCCAGCGTTCCGGCTACGCCGCCACCGGCCCCCGCCACGCCTGCGTCCGCCGGCAAACGCCCGGGAGCCTGAAGCAACCTCCGCCGTAGTGCGGGCAACCTGCCCGCAGCTTGTCCGGTTCAGCCCGCTCGAATTCACCATCTTCCGGCCTCTGAAAGCTGGCTTCGGCCCTTCCATGACTCCGGCTTCTGGCTGCCCGCATCAGGATTGGGTTTTCAGCCCTTCAGGTTTTCCGTCCCTGCCTTCTGTTTTTTCTTTCGGAGTCCGCCATCGTTCCACGTAACTCATTCGTGTTTGTGCCGTCACACAGGAAACCTCCCTGTCCCGCCCGTCGCATGCCCGACCCCAACAAACCCTCTCTCTCCGCCTCGCTCGCCCGCGCTGCCGCCGCCGGACTCACAGCGCTCGCCGGTGCCAAACCGGTCTTGGCGACCTCGCTCCCGCCGTCGGTCGGCGACGACGGCCCTGCGCTGGCGCAGGCGGCCGCTCTCGCCCGCTTCGACTTTGCCCGTGACCATGTCCTCGGCACGTCGTTTGACCTCGCAGTGGATGCCGTTCGCCCTAGCGACGCCGCCAGCGTCGAACAGGCCGTCCTCGCCGAGATCACCCGCCTGAACTCCCTCCTCAGCACTTACGATCCGGATAGCGAAATCAGCCGCGTCGCCGCCGGCGCACCCGTCGCCTCGTCCGAGCTCGCCGAGCTGCTCACCGCCTACGCCACCTGGTCCGCCCGCACCGACGGCGCGCTCGATGTCCGCTTGGCACAGGTCGCCCGCCTCTGGCGCGAGGCCGCGCAGACCGGCCGGGCCCCCTCCCCCGATGCGCTCCGCGCCGCGCTCACCGCTCCCAGTGCGCTCAACGTGGACGCCCTCGGCAAAGGCTACATCATAGACCGCGCCGTCGCCGTCGCCCGCCGCCTCGCACCCGCCGGCCTGCTTAACATCGGCGGCGACATCCGCGCGTGGGGCGACGTAGACTGGCTCGTCGGCGTGGCCGACCCGCGCAACCCTGCCGACAACGCGCCGCCCCTTGTCAGCTTTTTGCTGCGCGACGCCGCCGTCGCGACCAGCGGAGGTTACGCGCGCTTTACCACGGTGGCAGGCGAAAATGTCTCCCACCTTATTGATCCGCGCACCCTCTCGCCAGCCGCGTGCCTTGCCAGCGCCACCATCATCGCCGCCGACTGCCTGACCGCCAACGCCCTCTCGACGGCCGGCTGCCTGCTCGAAGCCGCGCACACGCTCGCATTGGCCACGCGCCATGGCTCGGCAGGCCAGCTCGTCATCACGGCCGGCGGCGGCGAGTTCCGCGCTGGCCTGCTCGCCACCGTGGCTTCGCCGACCTTGTCAGCGCCAACCATAGAAACAAAACCCGCCGCGCCCGCGATGGTTACCGCCCCGGTCACACCGGCCGCTGACAAACCAGCGGCGGCCATTGCGTGGCCGAAAAACTTTCGGACCACCATCAGCCTTAACATCGGCGTCTCCGCTGCCACCAGTGCACCCAACGGCTTCGGCGGACCGGTCGGGCGTGGTGGGCCGGGCGGCTTTGGCGGGCGCGGCGGACCCGGTGGTTTCAAGCGCGCCTATGTTGCCATCTGGATTGAGGACGCCGAGCACAAACTTGTCCGCACACTCGCTGTGCTGGGCGACAACTCACGTTATGTGACCGAACTTAGCTCGTGGTATCAGGCCATCGGCAGGCCCGACCTCCGCAGCATCCGCGCCATCACCCGGGCGACACGCCCCAACGGCCTGTTCACGATCGCGTGGGACGGCCTAAGTGACAAGGGCCAGCCCGTGCCACAGGGCACCTACACCGTCCGCATCGAGATCAACCGTGAACACGGCAGACGTGCGCTACTCACCGCACTACTCCCCTGCGACGAACAGCCGCACACCATTGACCTCGCCGCTAGTGTTGAGTCCGAAGCTTCCAAAATTGAATACGGCCCCAAGGCCACCGACGCACCCGATGCGCCTGCGCCGGCCCCCCCACTACCCGCCTTGCAAGGCATCCCACAGGCCCCGTGAACCACGCGGACCACAGATGGCTCGCGTTGCCCCCAACACGCAGGTTCGTCGCGTTCGCGAAACGGCGAAAAGCGCATTGAGGGCCGGGCGCTCCGCCCCCAATGCCGACTAGAGACCATCTGCTTTCCATGCATACCGTCAACCGCAAACTCCTCCATCTTTTCCGTACCCTCCACATCTATCTCACGATGCTCGGCGTGTTTGTGATGCTGCTCTTCGGCATCACCGGCTTCACCGTCAACCACGAGGACTGGTTTCGCGCCACCATCCCGCGCGTCGTCGAGTCTACCGCTCAGACCCCCCTAGAGCTCGTCGCCAAAAAAGACGCCCTCCGCATCGTGGAGCACCTCCGCCAAAGCCAGCATGTAACGGGTGCCATGACGGCCTTCGACGAGCTTGATGGGAAGTTCTCCGTCGGCTTCAAGTCGCCCGGCCAGATTTGGGAGATCGAGATCGACAAGGCCACCGGCGCGACCCGCGTCCATGAGGAGACATTTAACTTTTTCGCCCTCATCAACAATCTCCACCGCGGCCGCTACTCCGGTGCGGCATGGCGGTGGGTGATAGACCTGAGCGCTATCCTGATCGTGCTGGCCTGCGCAACCGGCTTCGTGCTCTGGCTCGCGCTGCCCAAGCGCCGGAAACTCGGTGTGCTCGTGCTCCTGCTCGGCACCCTCGGTGTCGTCGCCATCTACCTCGCCCTCGTTCCCGGCCAGGATGCACCGGTAGAGCCGCCAGCGGCCATCGCCTCCCCTTAGCCTCGTAGGAGCCCGGGGAAAAGCTGTTCAATGCAAAAGGGCGGGGCAAATCCGTTGAAACGAGGCCGCCCCTGTCAACGGGTGGCAGAAGACGACATATACATGCCCATCCATGCCATGCGTGGCGCAGACCCGGCTGGCGTGCTTCAGGCCGCCACGATTTTGACGCTCGTCACCTCAATGCGCTCCACGGGCGTGCTTTTTTCCGGGCCGCCGGTCGGCACGGTCGCGATGCGCTCCAACACATCGTCGCCCTTCGCGAGCTGGCCAAAGGCCGTGTACTGGCGGTCGAG
The DNA here is from genome assembly GCA_037134835.1 of Verrucomicrobiota bacterium. GTDB lineage: Bacteria > Verrucomicrobiota > Verrucomicrobiia > Opitutales > Opitutaceae > CAIYUN01. The sequence goes on along the minus strand of JBAXLL010000149.1, from coordinate 1,550 downwards.
AAACTTCGCGTCCCCGTGGCAGATGAAAAACTGGCAGCCCGCCGAATTCGGGTCGGATGAGCGCGCCGCCGAAAGGACGCCCCGCACGTGGGACTTGGCGTTGAACTCGGCCTTCACTTTGTAGCCCGGGTCGCCCGTGCCAGGGATGCCACGCGCGACTTTCTTCGTGTTGGGGCAGCCGCCCTGGATCATGAAGCCCCGGATGATACGGTGAAACGCCGTGCCATCGTAAAAGCCTTCGCGGGCGAGCTTCTTGAAATTTTCAACATGCTTCGGAGCGACTTCGGGCCAGAAGGCGACGGTCAGCTCGCCGTAGCTGGTGGTGATGACGGCGACTTCGTTGGCGGTGGTGGTATCGGCAGGTTTGCTCATGGAGCCCATAGCATCGCCAACGTCCACCCTCCGCCGCAAGGGCCAAAGTGGGGCCTCACAGCCACTGGCGTCGTGCGTGATGCAAGGGACTGGAGGATTGACAGCTGCGCGCCTTGAGGCTGAACTGCTGGCATGATTGGCAGGGAGCATTTCCGTTCATGGCGTGTGGCCATCGCGCTCATTGCGACGGCAGTTTTCGGCGTGTCTGCCGCGCAGGCACAAACGGCGGCGGGTCGCGTAGACTTGGCCGAGAGTATCCGTGAAGTCGCCACCACCCTCGCGCCAGTGAATGGCCCCGAACGACCCACCATCGCCCGGGCCACACTGCGCGCCCAGGAAAGTGCCACCCCGATGGAATTTGCCGTGGCACTGCGCATGCGGAATTTCGCCGAACTTCAGGCCCGCATCGGACACGGTGAACGCGTCGGACCGGCGGAAATGGCGGAAAAATTTCTGCCGCTGGCGACCGATTACGACGCGGCGGCGGCGTGGCTCGAAGGACAAGGGCTGACCGTTACGCGCCGTGACTCGAGCCGGCTGGCGGTGTTTGTCCGCGGGACAGTCGAGCAGGTGCGGCGAACGTTTCAGGTGACCTTTGCACGGGTGCGCTTCCGCGGTGAAGAGCACACCTCGGCGCTTACCGCACCGAGCGTGCCGGCGGAAATCGCCCCGGCCATCTTGGGCATCAACGGGCTCCAGCCCCATCTGCATCCGCAGGCGCACACGCGCCGGCTTCAACCAAATCCGAACTCGACGACGGGCAATGTCGCGCCGTTTCTGCCGAGCCAGATCGCCAAAGCCTACAATGCCCTGCCCTCGAACCTGGGTTTTGACGGCACCGGCCAGACCATTGGCGTCGTCATCGACACCTTTCCCCTAGACAGCGATCTGACCGCATTTTGGGCTCTCTGCGGGGTGCCGCAATCACTGAATAATATCCAGAAAATAGCCGTGGTCAGCGGGGTGACCCAAACGGCCAACGCGGAAGCTTCGCTAGATGTCGAGTGGAGCAGCTCCATCGCGCCGGGCGCAAAAGTGAGGATTTACGGAACCTCGAACCTCTCCTTCGCCAATCTTGATCAGGCCTATGCGCAGATCTACAACGATGTTGTCAGCGGTGTAGCTCCAACGCTCCACCAGTTGTCGCTGAGCTACGGTCTCGGTGAAATCTACAGCAC
>JBAXLL010000148.1:0-5516 GCA_037134835.1 Verrucomicrobiota bacterium | reverse complement strand
CTCTCCCACCACGGCAACGACCCCGCGAAGATCGCCCGCATGGCGAAGATAAACGCGTTTCACGTCTCCCTCTTCGCCTACTACCTCGACCGCCTGAAAAATACTCCCGACGGCGACGGCTCGCTGCTCGACCACTCGCTCATCCTCTACGGCAGCGGCATCGGCAACCCCAACGTCCATGACCACACCAACCTCCCCGTCCTTGTCGCCGGCGGCGCGGCCGGCGGCATGAAGGGTGGCCGTCACATCCGCTATAAGGAACCGGTCCCGCTCGCCAACCTCCACCTCACGCTCCTCGACAAGGTCGGCGTGAACATTGATGCCTTTGCCGACAGCACCGGCAAGATCACCGAGCTGTTCAATCCGCTCACGGTATGAGGGCCAAATCGCAATCCATTCAGGTCGGGGGCTACCAAACGTGATGAATCACGCTGCCATCAAACCGTTGGAAGCAGGAAGCCAGGAAACCCGGAATGTTGGTTCCTGGTTTCATAGCTTCCCCCTTCACTCTGTTTGTCTGGGCCTGATTTTCTCGCTCGTCGTCTCACTCCACGCCGCGCCCGCCCCGCTCGCCGATGCCGTCGAGAAAAACGATCTCGCCACCGCCCGCAAGCTGCTCGCCCCTGCCACGGTCAACGCCGCGCAGGCCGACGGCATGACCGCGCTCCACTGGGCCGCCTTTTACGACGACCCCGCGACCGCGAAGCTCCTCCTCGCCGCTGGCGCCGACGCCAAGGCCGCCAACCGCTACGGCGTCACCCCGCTCTCGCTCGCCTGCACCAACGGCAACGCCGAGCTCGTCCGGCTCCTGCTCGCCGCCGGGGCCGACGCCAACGCCCCGCTCCACGGCGGCGAGACCCCGCTCATGACCGCCGCGCGCACCGGCCGGCCCGAACCGGTGAAACTTCTCCTCGCCGCCGGGGCTGACGCCAACGCCCGGCTCCCCAGCGGCCAGACCGCGATCATGTGGGCCGCCGCCGAGGGCCACCTCGCCGTGGTCGAGGCGCTGGTCGCCGCCGGGGCCGATTTCCGCACCCCGCTGGGGACAGGCTTCACTCCGCTGCTTTTCGCCGTGCGCGCCGGTCACAACGACGTCGTACATGCGCTCCTCAAGGCTGGAGTAGACGTCAACACCCCCACGGCTTCCGCCGGCCGACCTACTGCCAAGCAGTTGCCGCGGGGCTCGACCGCCCTCACGGTGGCCATCGAGAATGGCCGCTTTGAACTCGCCTCCATCCTGCTCGACCTCGGGGCCGATCCCAACGACATGCGCTCCGGCTACACCCCGCTGCACATCCTCTCATGGGTTCGCAAGCCCGACCGCGGCGAGGACGAGGGCGATCCCATCCCCGAGGATCCAGGCAACTTCACCAGCGAACAACTCATCCGCAAGCTCATCGCCAAGGGAGCCGATGTGAACAAGCGCCTCACTAGCGGTCCGTCCGACGGCGACCGCATCAACCGCAAGGGCTGTACGCCGTTCATGCTTGCCGCCGACACCGCCGACACGCCGTTCATGAAACTCCTCGTCGAGCTCGGCGCCGACCCGACAATCAGGAATGTGGACGACGTGACCCCGCTCATGGCCGCCGCCGGCCTCGGCACCCGCTCCGCCGACGAGGAGGCCGGCACCGATGATGAAGCCATGGAAGCGGTCAGTTACCTTCTCAGCCTCGATGCGGACATCAACGCCGTCTCCGCCACCGGTGACACCGTGATGCACGGCGCCGCCATCGCCAATTTTCCCAAGACAGTAAAGTTCCTCGATGCCAAAGGCGCAAAAGTCGAAGTCTGGAATCAGCCCAACCGGCATGGCTGGACGCCGCTCATGATCGCCGAAGGCCACCGTGTGACCAACTTCAAGCCTGACTTCGATACCATTGCCGCGATCAAAGAGGTGATGCTCGCCCACGGTGTCACGCCGCCGTCCCCAGCCCCGCCTGTGCCGGTGAAAGGCTACGGCCTGTAGCCCCGTTTCCCTGCGGCTTCCGGCGGTAGCCGCCGTACCGGTTCCTGCTACCAGGCCGGCCCGTGTACTCTGCAGGCTTGCGCGCTAGCATCGCCCGGACAGACTGGCGCTGCAATGAGCATTCCCGCCAGCGCCCTGATCATTGATGATGAAAAGCACATCCGCACGTACCTGAAGGTGCTGTTGAAAAAGCTCGGGGTGGCAGTGACGCAGGAAGCGGCCAACATCGAGGAAGCCCGGGCACAGCTGGTGGCAAGCAGGCCCGAACTGGTCACGCTCGACCTCAATATGCCCGGCGGCAGCGGCCTCGATCTGCTCCGTGAAATCCGGGCGCAGGACGAGGAAATCTGCGTCGTGGTGATGAGCGCGGACGCGCTGACGGCCACGATCCGCGCCGCCGTCGAGGCCGGAGCCGACGGCTTCATCCGCAAGGATCTACCGCCACCGCAAATGCTGGAGGAACTGAAGAAGATTTTTTCGGACGAGCCGACGGACAGCGGTGCCGGTACGCCAGTGGCCACGTGATTTCAGGCCGGCCTGCGGAACCAAATCACCAGTGTCGGTTGGGGTGGGTTGGACGCAAGCGACCATGGGCCAAACGGGAGCAAGGACATGGCGGAATTACCGAAGATCATCCCGGAGGACTCGGTGAGGGGTCGCGCACAGCAGATGAGCGCAGAAAGCCCGAGCCTAAATGGGAGCGCGGGCGGCTCGCCCGCATGGATGAGAGGGCGGGCCAGCGGCCCGCGCTCCCATGAATCAGAGCGTGCCGCCATAGATGGCGCTCTTGCCGAGCTCTTCTTCAATGCGGAGGAGCTGGTTGTATTTGGCGACGCGGTCGGTGCGGGAGGCGGAGCCGGTCTTGATTTGGCCGGCATTGGTGGCGACGGCGATGTCGGCGATGGTCACATCCTCGGTCTCGCCCGAGCGGTGCGAGATGATGGTCGTGTAGCTATTCCGTTGTGCGAGCGCGATGGAATCGAGCGTCTCGGTAAGCGAACCGATTTGGTTCACCTTGACGAGAATCGAATTGGCGGTGCCGGTCTCGATGCCCTTCTTGAGAAATTCGACATTAGTGACGAAAAGATCGTCGCCGACGAGCTGCACCTTGCGGCCGAGGGCATCGGTGAGCTTCTTCCACGTGGCCCAATCGTTTTCGGCGCAACCGTCCTCGATGGAGACAATCGGATACTTGGCGACGAGGTCTTTGTAATAGGCGACGAACTGGTCGCCGGTGAAGGAACGGCCGGAGGACTTTTTGAAGACGTAGGTCTGCTTTTCTTTCACATAAAACTCGGAGGCGGCGACATCGAGGGCGAGAAAAATGTCTTTGCCGAGCTTGTAGCCGGCTCCCTTGACGGCCTCGGCGATGGCGTCGAGCGCATCGGTGGTGGAGGCAAGGTTCGGGGCGAATCCCCCCTCGTCGCCGACGGCGGTCTGGAGGCCCTTGGCTTTGAGCACTTTCTTGAGGGCATGGAAGACCTCGGCACCCGCGCGGAGGGCCTCGGAGAAGGTGCGGAAGTTGCGCGGGACAATCATGAACTCCTGAAAATCAATGGGGGCGTCCGAATGAGCGCCGCCATTCATGATGTTCATGAGCGGGACGGGCAGCACCTTGGCGTTGGGACCGCCGAGGTATTTGTAGAGCGGGATGCCGGACGCGGCCGCAGCGGCCTTGGCGGTGGCCAGCGAGACACCGAGGATGGCGTTGGCGCCGAGCTTTGATTTGGTCTTGGTGCCGTCGAGCCTGAGCATCGCGTGGTCCACGCCGATCTGGTCGAAGGCGTCGAAGCCGAGGAGCGCGGGCGCGATCTTGGCCTTGACGTTGGCGACAGCCTTGAGGGTGCCTTTGCCGAGATAGCGGGCCTTGTCGCCATCGCGAAGCTCGATGGCTTCGTGCTCGCCGGTGGACGCACCCGAGGGCACGGCGGCGCGGCCAAAGTGGCCGGAGGCGAGGCGGACGTCGCACTCGACAGTGGGATTGCCGCGGGAATCAATGATCTCGCGGGCGGTGATGGCGGTGATGCTGGTGTTCATGCGTGATGGCAAGGGAAGCAGATACTAAACCAACCCCGGGCGCGGAGGGAAAGCAGAAACGCGCGGAAGCTCGGACCGCGGCCAGGCCAGGGTGCGGGGAGTGCGGGCCGGAAACACGGCGGATGCGGTGGCTCCCTGTGTCAGCTGCCCAGGTAACGCTCGACGGTGTGCGCAGAAAGCCCGTCAAGATCAAGCAGCGTCAGGAAATCGATCGTCTGGAACTCGCGGTCAATCGCCGGTGCGCCGCAGATTTTCGCGCCGAGCGAGAGATAGGCCGCGAGCAGCTTCGGCACGCGCGGCGGCTGCATGGTCGCGTGGTCGAGCGGGCACGCCACGGCGGACAGCGGTGTGGTGCGGTGCGTCTCGGGTGCGAGGTGCCGGGGCGTGAACGCCGCGAGCATCGCCGCGCCATCGGCGGGATTTTGCGAGGTGAGCGAGCTGCAGCCGATGAGGTAACGTCCGCCCCGCGCCCGCGCGTAATTGGCGATGCCCTTCCAGAGCAGACCAAGCACGGTTCGGTTGCGGTGGCCCGCGTGGACGCACGCGCGGCCCAGTTCAACGAGTTCCGTACGGATCGGCTCGTAGGGCGTGAAGTCGAACTCTTGCGCACTGTAGTAGCCGTGGTGCACGGAGGCTTGGGTTCCGGACTGGAGCCGATAGGTGCCGATGACCTCGCCGGTCGCCTCGACGCAAACGAGCAGGTGGTCGCACACGGCGTCGAAGCGGTCGGCGTCGAAGCCGGTGGAGAACGAGACGGCGAGGCCTTCGTTAAGCTCTAGGTTGAATACGGTAAAACGTAGCGTTTGCGCCGCGCGCACGTCGGCTGGGTTGGTGGCCAGGCGGAGCACGTAGCCGCTCGCGGCCTGGCCGCCAGCGAGCACGCGGTCAACCAGCGCAGGGCGGCGGGACGGGGTACGGGAGGGGGCGAGGAGGATGTCCATGGAGGGAGGTGAATTGGCTGGCACAAGGGTTTCAGGCCACCGGCCGGCGAAGGAAGCCGGAAACTGCGGACTTGGGTTAAGATCAGGTGACGCCCGGGGTTTCATGGGGAGGAGGCGAACAGCCGTGGCAGGAACGTCGTGAGTGGTGGGAAATAAGTGATGAGCAGCACGCCGACAAAGAGCACTGCGAGCATGGGCAGCACGGCGCGGTTGACCTCGACGACGGGCTGGTTGAACCGATACGACGCGAGGAGTAAGTTCAGCCCGATGGGCGGAGCGATGAAGCCCAGCTCCATGTTGGCGAGAAAAATGATGCCGAGGTGCACCGGATCCATGCCCAGCGCCACGCCCACCGGCACGAGCAGCGGCACCACGACGACGATGGCCGCGTAAATCTCCACCAGGCCACCGACAAGAATGAGCATGACGTTCAGGCCGAGGAGAAACAGCCCTTTCGACTTGACCGAGGCCGTCGCCCACATGACGAGCTGGTCGGGAATCTGTGCGTCCACCAAGTAATGCGTGAAGCCGAGCGCGACGCCAAGGATGAGCAGCACGCCGCCCACGAG
>JBAXLL010000147.1:0-5544 GCA_037134835.1 Verrucomicrobiota bacterium | reverse complement strand
GGGGGTGCCGGCGGAGCGCGTCACACTGACCGGCAGCCTCAAGCTGGATGTCGAGATCCCGCTCCTGGCTGACGCGGAAAAAGCCAGGCTGCGCGCCACGCTCGGCCTGCCGCCTGGCGGGCTGGTGCTGCTCGGTTCGTCCACCTGGCCCGGCGAGGAGACCGCGCTCTTGTCCGTGCTCACTGCCGCCCGCGCCCGGGGCCTCGCGGTGTCGCTGCTGCTTGTGCCCCGCCACGCCGAGCGCCGCGACGAAATTCGCCCGATCCTCGAGCGCACCGGGCTGCGTTTCCATTTCCGGCTTTCGGGCGATGCGCCCGGCGAGGTGGATGTGGCCGTGGGCGACACGACCGGGGAGCTACGGAAACTTACGCAGCTCGCCGACCTCGTCTTTGTCGGCAAAAGTCTGGCTCCGCACGATGGTGGCCAGACTCCGGTTGAGGCGGCGATCCTCGGCCGCCCCCTCTTGCACGGCCCGCGCATGGGCAATTTCCGCGAAATCACCCGTGCACTTGACGCGGCGGGCGCAGCCCGCGAGGTCGAGCATGTGAGCGCCCTCGTGGCGGCGGCGGTCGAGTTGCTGGGCGACGTCGCGCGCCGCGACCATATGGCCGCCGCCGCGCGCCTCTGGACTGAGAACAGCCGCGGCGCGACGGAGCGCACGTTGGATGCTCTCGGCGCGGAGTTGGCGGCACGAAATCTGACTGCTAAGGCCGTTGCAAAATCAAGCGCTGTCCCCGGCGGGGCCGCGTGAGGTGGCAAAATCGTCACATTTCGCAGGTATTCGGATCTTGCCGTTGGCCGGGCGGGCCTGTCCCCCGGTACAGCATGAAACTCCTTGATGGGCTCGCGGGTTGCAGAACGCTCGCCGCGCAATTACTGCTCATGGACTCAGCCCGTGCGACCGTCATGTGGAGTACTTGCCGTCGTCGCGCGCGTGGGTGAGCGGGCGAATGCGGTGGTTTTGGTTTGTTCCGGCGGGCGGGAACGGCCATGGAATCATGTTCGCCTTTCCTGCCATGAACATTTTCCCGCGCCGTGATAACTTCCTTCGCCTTGCCGCCCAAGGCAATGTCATCCCTGTCTATGCCGACCTGCTCGCCGACTTCGAGACGCCTGTCTCCGCCTACGCCAAGCTTAAGGCTGCCGGTCCGTCCTATCTGCTCGAATCTGTTGAGGGTGGCGAGCGTCTCTCGCGTTACAGCTTCATCGGGTGCCGTCCGCGCAAGATTTTAGTCTGCGGTCCCGAAACGACGGAAATCCGCGTTCCGGGAAAACCCACGCAGACAATTGCCACGCCGCGTGATCCGCTCACGTTGCTCGAGGCCGAGCTGCGCGACCACCGCCCCGTGCGCCTGCCGGGCCTGCCGCGTTTCACTGGCGGGGCCGTCGGTTTCCTGGGTTACGAATACATCACACGGATCGAGTCCACGGTGCCGGCCGCCGCGTTCGACGAGCTCAGCACACCACTGCTCTATTTCATGTTGTCGGATTCACTGCTGATTTTCGACCGCGCGAAACAAACTCTTCGGCTCTGCGTCAACGCCCACCTTGGGGACAATCCTGTGGCCGCCTACGACTCGGCCGTCGCCGAGCTGCACCACCTCTTCGACCTCCTCCGACAACCGGGTACGCTCGCGCCTGCGCCCGTTGCAGATGTCGAAAGGATCACCGTGCCGCCAGGCAATTTTACGCGCGATCGCTTCGAAAAGTGTGTCGAAGACTCCAAGGAGTTCATCCGTGCCGGCGACATCATCCAGGTTGTCGGTTCGCAGCGGTTTTCACGTCCGTTTGCCAAGTCCCCGCTCGATCTCTATCGCGCGCTTCGCACGGTCAACCCGTCTCCCTACATGTTCATCCTCGAGACCGGCGACTTTGCCATCGTCGGCGCGTCGCCCGAGGTGCATGTGCGTCTGACCGACGGCTTGGTCGAAATCCGCCCCATCGCCGGCACGCGCAAACGCGGCGCTACACCCGAGGAGGACTCTGCCCTCGAAAAGGAGCTCCTCTCCGACGCCAAAGAAAAGGCCGAGCACCTCATGTTGGTTGATCTGGCGCGCAACGACATTGGCCGCGTGTGCGAATTCGGCAGTGTGACCGTGCCGGACTTTATGACCGTCGAGCGCTACTCGCATGTCATGCATATTGTCTCGCAGGTCGAGGGCCGCATCGCGTCTGGCAAGACCGCGTTTGATCTCATGCGCGCCACCTTTCCCGCCGGCACGGTAAGCGGGGCACCGAAAATCCGCGCCATGCAGATTATCGCGCAGATCGAGGACCGCCAGCGCGGCTTCTATGCCGGCGCGCTTGGCTATTTCGGCTACGATGGCAACAGCGACACCTGTATCATGCTCCGCACTGCGCTGCTGAAGGATGGCAAAATCCACATCCAAGCCGGCGGCGGCTGGGTTGCCGACAGTGTGCCCGCCGACGAATATCAGGAGACCATCAACAAAGCCTCGGCGCTCTTCAAAGCTGTCGCGTTGGCGGAGCAGTTGTAGGCATAAAACAGAGTAGACGTTTTTGTGCCCCGCAGACACAGAATGGACTATCCCCATCTGCATGAAATGCTGCTGCCGCTGCACCAGAAATTCAAAGCTGCGATTGCGAGCGAGCCGGAACGTAAAACTTACGAAGAATTGCTTTATCTCTGAGGCTGGAACCCGTAAAATCCGTATGAGTGGAAAAGTGCGAGGGCGGGTGCGCCAGCGCCCGCTTGCTCGCCCGCTCATTCCAATTAGGCTAAAGTCTCGGGCGTTCGCAGACAGAGGCGTCCCGACGCTGCGGCGGTGCGCCGACAGGCAAGAAGCTCCACGCCAACACAGCCGGGACGGTTTTACTACACCTCGCATACTAGAGTAGGGTGACAATAAGTCACAAAGTGAGGCCCGCGTGGGCGAGGAAGGAGCGGGCGAGCGTGGGGTGGCGCGCGACGCGCCGCAGGCCCCGGCGGGCGGCTCGCGCCGTCACGCCGAGGTTGGGGGGGGGCGCACAGGTTGGCCAGATCCCGGTCTTTGACGTTGCCCCATGCTCGCCTGCTGACGTTAGCGTTTGAAATTCCCGCCTCTGCGATCTTTGCGTGCTCCGCGTTGAAAGGTGTGGTGAAAATTGTTTCATCCCCGAAGGACAGGGCGGCTCCGCCCTATGCCGAACATCGGGCCGGAAAGAAGGGATGGAGGAAAAGATCGGAGAAAACGGGCGTTGACAAACCCCGGGATGGGCGTGTTTTCGTGGTTCTTACGTCCGGCACAGGCCGGGTGTGCAATGATGCCTGGTAGCTCAGTGGCAGAGCAGGTGACTGTTAATCACTTGGTCGTTGGTTCGATCCCAACCCGGGCAGCCATGATAGACAACAACTTAGGTTGTTTTCGGTTTCGGTCAAAAACGTGCTTGGCCACTTCTTGGCCACTTCAGAATCGGGAAAACGGCGGCGCGGCATCGCGGATCTCGCGGCCGGCGGGCTAAGGGGGGACGGCCTGAAAGTGGCGAGAGTCCTAAATCTGGGGGGTCAAAGTACTGAAAAGATTTGAGACGGTGCGCGCAAAAGAAAGGCTGGGAGAAAGATACCCGAGCCAGCGGGGACAGGGTGCAAGGCGCATTCAAGGTCATCGTATCCACATCCTATTCCCGGAGCATTTTCGGAGATTGACGCTCCCGCTTGGGCATCGCTTCGTTGTCGTTCCACTATTTACATGAGTTACAAACTTTTCATTCCCGGCCCCGTTGCCGTCTCGGAAAAAACGCTCCGCGCCATGGCACAGCCCATGATCGGGCATCGCAGCACCGACTTCGTCGCGCTTTACCAGTCGCTGCAGCCTGATTTGCAGGCGCTCGCCTACACGCGGGATCCCGTCTATATTTCCACCAGCAGCGCTTGGGGCCTGATGGAAGGAGCCGTCCGCAATGTCACCCGGAAAAAAGTGCTCAACTGCATGAACGGCGCATTTTCCGACAAGTGGAACGATGTCGCGCTGCGCTGCGGCAAACCTGCGGGCGCGCTCAAATCCGAGTGGGGCCAGCCCGTGGACCCCGAGGCCGTGCGCCGTGAACTCGCCACGGGGGCGTATGACGCCATCACCCTCATCCACAACGAAACCTCCTGCGGCTGCATGAGCGATCTGCCCGCGCTCATGGCGGTGATCCGGCAGTTTCCCGAGGTGATCAGCATCGTGGACACCGTCAGCTCGTTCAGCGCCATGCCGATCAAGAAGGACGAGCTCGGCATCGATATTCTCATCACCGGCTCGCAGAAGGCGTTCGCCCTGCCGCCTGGTCTGTCGCTGTGCTCACCGTCGAAACGAGCGCTGGACCGCGCGGCCGCCACGGAGGGTCGCGGTTACTACTTCGACCTGATCGAATTTCAGAAGAACCACGAAAACGGCATGACCCCCAGCACGCCGGTCATCCCGCTCATCTACGCGCTCAAATCCAAGCTCGAGGACATCAAGGCCGAGGGCCTCGACCAGCGTCACGCGCGCCATGCGCGCCTGAACCAGGCCGTGCGCGACTTCGTCGGCGCCAAGGGCTTTAAGCTTTTCCCCAAGGAGGGCTATGGCTCGGTGACCCTGAACTGCTTCGCCAACACGCTGAACGTTGACCTCGCTGCGCTGAACAAGACCCTGAAGTCGAAGCACAAGCTCGTGATTGACGGTGGCTACGGCAAGCTGAAGGGGAAGACCTTCCGCATCTCCAACATGGGCGATGAGACCGACGAAACCATCGCCGCGATGCTGAAGTCTTTCGAATCTGCGCTCGCCGAGACGCCGAAGTTGCCCTGATTGACACCGTGAACGCGCACCGGATGGGTGGCTCGCCTCAGGCCGCCACCGCTGCGACGGAAGTCTGCCAGGCAGCCAGCACGGCGGCTTCATAGTTTCGCGTAAAGTCTCCGGCCCGCCCAAGGGGGCTGTTGACAAGTCGGGTGCGCAATGAGCTGCGCAATTCGGCGCGGTGCGAGGCATCGGCGGCGAGCTGGAGGGCGATGCGAACATACTCGGCGGGTGTGGTCGCGACGCACCCGGCCAGCCCCACGCAGCGGAGGAGACTGGCCCCCAGGCGCGACACATGCGCTTCGCCTGTGAGCGTCACGACCGGCACGCCCATCAGCAGCGCTTCGCAGGTCGTGGTCGTGCCGTTGTAGGGAAAAGGGTCGAGCGCTACGTCGCACCCATGATAGAGCGAGAGGTGTTTGCGCATCGGCAGGGCTTCCCCATTGAAATGGAGCCGATCCGGGGCGACGCCATGGGAGGCAAACTGCGTACGGAAAAACTCCTGGGTCGTCGGATCGTCCGCCCCGGGTGATTTGAGCAGTAGTCGCGCCGCCGGCTGCGCGATGAGGATCTCGGCCCACACACCAATGGTCGCCGGGGAGAGCTTGGCGAGGTTGTTGAAACTGCAAAAGGTAAGCGGGAGTTGGGATGCGCTTGGCGGCTTCTCGGCAGGGGGGCAGTCCGGCGGTGGCTGATAGCAGCAGAAAACGTCCGGCAGGCGCAGCAATCTTTCCGGTCCATGGCGCGTGTCATCGCCGGGTGGCAGGCAGGTCGCGTC
>JBAXLL010000146.1:0-5570 GCA_037134835.1 Verrucomicrobiota bacterium | reverse complement strand
GGAACTCGCCGCAGAATTGATCGGCATTGGCAACGAACTCGAAAAGGCCAAGGCACAGCTTGAGGCCCGCATGAACAATACCGAAAAATCCTCCGCCGAGGAGCGGGTGCGCTGGGCTGCGGACACCTTTGGCGAGCGGCTTGTGCTGACCACGAGCTTCGGCGTCCAGTCGGCCGTCATGCTGCAACTGGTCACGCGCATCGTGCCGGACATTCCGGTCATCTTCATTGATACCGGCTACCTTTTCCCCGAAACGTATCGCTTCGCCGCCGAGCTGACCGAAAAGCTCAAGCTGAACCTCAAGACCTACGCTCCCGCCATGACCGCCGCGCAGATGGAGGCGCTGCACGGCAAACTCTGGGAGTCGGAGGCCAAGAGTGCGGCGCTGGAAAATTACAAGCGCATCACCAAGCGCGAGCCGATGAATCGCGCCGTGCGGGAGCTGCGTGCCGCCGCCTGGCTCTCGGGCAACCGCCGCGATCAGTCGAGCACGCGCGAGGCCAAGCCGGTCGTAGAACGGCAGAACAAGATCACCAAGATCTATCCCATCCTGGACTGGAACAGCCGTCGCATCCACCGCTACCTCACCGAGCACGGCCTGCCCTATCATCCGCTGTTCGACCAAGGCTACGTCACCGTCGGCGATATCCACAGCACGAAGAAACTGGAGCCGGGCATGACCGAGGAGGACGCACGCGGCGGCGCGGACAAGCGAGAGTGCGGCCTGCACGAAACCGGCGGGCCGGGCGATTTTCAGATTTAACCGTAAAAAGCAGTTGAAAGCGCAGATTGTCAGACTGTCGCATTGCTCGGTAACAGTCTTTCAGCTCTTCAGCTTTTCCTTCTCTCCGTGCCCTCTGTGTCTCTGTGGTTCAAATTTCTGCCGCCGCCAATTCCTGGCTGGCCGATGTCGGCCTTCGGCCTCGGTAACCTGGCTTCCTGCTAAAACAATTCCACCTCTCCGCCTCAGCGCACCACCCCGTATCGCAACAGCAGCACCTCGTCGCCCAAGGGTTCGTGCGCGAGCAGGGACAGGCGCACATCGGCCCGGGCAGCCAGGAACGGCGTGCCGCCACCGAAGACCCGCGCCTCGATCGTCAGCCACAGTTCGTCCACCATCCCGGCCGCGAAAAAGTAGCTGTGGACCTGCGATCCGCCGAGCAACGCGCACGCCCGGCAGCCCTCAGCGCGCAGCCGCGCCACGATTTCCGCCGGCGACGCCGCGCTGAACTCCAGCGCACCCGGCACCGCCTGCCCAGCAAATTTTTCCGGCGTGCGCGTCAGCACCACCCGCCGCCGCCCCGGGCTGGGCGTGTATTTCCCGCTCGCCCGCATCTGGTCGTAGGTGGCCCGGCCGACGATCCCGCAGTCGAACTTCTGCAACGCCGCGCGGAAATGCGCCTGATCCGCCGCCGATGCAAACCCCGCGCCCGGCTCGTCGTGCCGGGTGATAAACCCGTCCAGCGACTGGACGGCGATGAGCGTGACGCGCATGACCGTCACGCTGGCAGTCCACCCGCCCCATGCAAGCCCGCGTGGATCGCTTCTTCGTCGCGCGAGTATGATAATGACCCACACCGGGCCCGGGCCATTGAGCCATCGCCAGTCAGGAGTCGAATTTGAACCACGGAGGCACGGAGGACACAGAGTAACACCAGGGACTTCCTTTTTTTTCCTTTGCGCCCGGCGCGCCTGCACCGTGAGGCTTGCGGCCATGAAGCTCTTTATCGCCGGTCACCAAGGCATGGTTGGCGCCGCGCTCGTGCGCCGCTTCGCCCGGGTGACCGGGGCTGGGATAACACTCATTACGCGCCCGCGAGCCGAGCTCGACCTCGCCAACCAGGCCGCCGTCGAAAAATTCTTCGCCACTGAGCGGCCCGACGCCGCCATCATCGCCGCCGCCCGGGTCGGCGGCATCCACGCCAACAGCGCCTATCCCGCCGATTTCATCTTTTCCAACCTCATCATTGCCACCAACACCATCCAAGGTGCCCACCTCGCCGGCGTGAAACGGCTGCTCTTCCTCGGCAGCTCGTGCATTTATCCCAAGCACGCGCCCCAGCCGATGCCCGAGGACTGTCTGCTCGCCGGCCCACTGGAGCCGACCAATGAGGCCTACGCCATCGCCAAGATCGCCGGGCTCAAGCTCGCCCAGCACTACCGTCGCCAATACGGCGTGCTCTTTCACTCCGCGATGCCGACCAATCTCTACGGCCCAGGCGACAGCTACCATCCGCAGAACTCCCACGTCCTCCCAGCGCTGATCCGTCGCTTCCACGAGGCGAAGGAAAAAAATCTGCCCGAGATCGCCGCGTGGGGCACCGGCTCACCGCGGCGGGAGTTTCTCCATGTGGATGATCTGGCCGATGCCTGCGCATTTCTCCTCACGCTCGCCGACCCACCCGACTGGATCAACGTCGGCACCGGGACCGACGTGAGCATCCGCGAGCTTACGGAGACCGTCGCCGCCGTCACCGGTTTTGCGGGCCGCGTGACATGGGACGCCACGAAGCCCGACGGCACCCCGCGCAAGCTGCTGGACGTGTCGAAATTGACCGCGCTCGGCTGGCGTGCCAAGACCGCGCTGCGCGACGGCATTGAAAAGACATATGCCAGCTTCCTCGCCGAAAAAGCCGCTGGCACGCTGCGGGAGTGAGAGGATGGGAGCGCGGGCGGCCCGCCCGCCTATTGAAGCAGGTTACTGAGGCCGCCATGCCGACATCAGCCAACCACGAAGCCATGAAACGGTTGAGATCGGTGTGCATAACCTCGTCGTGCGTCCGCGCGACTGGAGCACCTATGGCGAGCGCGTGAAGACCGACAGCCGCGATGCGGCGGCGCAGTTCGTGGTCAGAGAAATTCGAACGAGTCAGCGGTTTTGCGCCGCCCGCCAGCTTGGTTTCAAGCTGTAACCGTGATGCAGCCTCTGCCGCTGCTTAAGGGCGGCTCAAGCCCCCGCCGATCCGGCGCTGGACTTGGCCGCTTTTTGGCCCCATCACTCCAGAACCTTTCCAACTCGCTCCGAATCAAGCCGCAGTTTTACAGTGCGCAGTCCACAGTGCTCACTGAGCACAGAGCCAAATCTGGCACCATTCATGTTCATGGCTTCTT
The DNA here is from genome assembly GCA_037134835.1 of Verrucomicrobiota bacterium. GTDB lineage: Bacteria > Verrucomicrobiota > Verrucomicrobiia > Opitutales > Opitutaceae > CAIYUN01. Next base: position 2,459 of record JBAXLL010000146.1, on the reverse strand, counting down.
GGTTTCCTGCTTCCAACTGCGGGCGAGGAATTCTGTCTCCCTACTCCTGTCTCTTGACTTCTGTCTACTTCATCAATGCCCACCATTCTCGACTCCTTCCGCCTTGATGGCCAGACCGCACTCGTGACCGGCGCGTCGCGCGGCATCGGTGCCGCCATCGCCGTGGCGTTCGCCGAGGCCGGAGCCGACCTGATCCTGATCGCCCGCGGCGACTGCAGCGCCACGCACAAGCTGGTCGAGTCCGCCGGACGCAAGGCCCACACTTTCTCCGCCGACCAGGCCAGCCGCGCCTCGATGGACCGCCTCGCCGCCGCGCTGGGCAGCGCGCTGCCGGTGCCCGACATCCTCGTCAATAACGGCGGCATCGTGCGGCGCGGCACGTTCACGGAGTTCACGTCGGCTGATTGGGACGAGGTGATGGAAGTCAATCTCGGCTCCGTCTTCCGCCTCAGCCAAGCCGTCGCTCGCCAGTGGATCGCGGCCAAGCGGCGCGGCAAAATCGTCCACCTCGCCTCGCTATTGTCTTTCCAAGGGGGCATCCAAGTCGGTGCCTACACCGCCGCCAAAAGCGGCCTCGCCGGTCTCACACGCCTGATGGCCAACGAGCTCGCGCCGCACGGCATCAACGTCAACGCCATCGCCCCCGGCTACACCGTCACGGAAAACACCCGCGCCCTGCGCGAGGACACCGCTCGCCAGCGTGAGATCCTTGAGCGCATCCCGGCCGGCCGCTGGGCGGAACCATCAGACATGGCGGGAGCAGCGGTGTTTCTCGCCTCGCCCGCCTCGGATTACATGCATGGCCACATCCTCGCCGTGGACGGCGGCTGGCTCGCACGGTGAGGGCCAACCCAAACCCGGATATCAAGCCATGTCACAGAGCACACCGATTTCCGAAGAGATGACGCGGAGCTAGGATTTATCTTCGCATGACCAGCCCTGCCAACCTCTCTGCCGTCAAATTCAGCCGTGTCCACGCGCTCATTGCCGCCTTACTGCTGGCCGCTTTCAACCTGCCGCTCGCTGCGACCGTCCCGGCGGCTGCGCCGGCGCCGAAACCGGCGGGCCCAATCGCTGACCTCATGCCGGCCGAGGTCGCGAAACTCGGCTGGGGCGCCGTGCCGCAAATCCTCGCGCATATCAAGGCACCGAGCTTCCCCGCCAAAAACTTTCCCATCACCGATTTCGGGGCGAAAGCCGGTGGCACGGCCGACTGCACGGAGGCCATCGCCAAGGCCATCTCCGCCTGCCATGAGGCCGGCGGCGGCCATGTGGTCGTGCCCGACGGCACGTTTCTCACGGGCGCAATCCGGCTGCTGAGCAATGTGGACCTGCATCTCGCCGACGGTGCAGTGCTGCAATTTTCCACCGACGTGCAGAAATACCTCCCGCTCGTCCGCGTGCGCTACGAAGGCGTTGAATGCATGAACTTCTGTCCGCCCATCTACGCCTACGGGGAGGAAAACATCGGCGTCACGGGCAAGGGCATCCTCGACGGCGGGGGCGCACCGGCCTGGAGCCGTGCCACCGGCGCGCGGCGGGCGATTGATGTCACGCTGCCCGTCGATCAGCGCATCATGGGGCCGGGCGCGGGCCTGCGGCCTAACTTCGTCGTGCCCTATGAGTGCAATAACGTCCTCATTGACGGACTCACTCTCCACAACTCCCCGATGTGGGAGATCAACCCCGTGTTCTGCACGAATGTCACCGTCCGCAACCTCCGCATTGACAGCCATGGCGCGAACAACGACGGCTGCGACCCCGACTCGTGCCGCTATGTGCTCATCGAAGGCTGCACCTTTGACACCGGCGACGACTGCATCGCCATCAAGTGCGGCAAGGACGACGACGGTCGGCGCGTGAACCGGCCGACCGAGTTTGTGATCGTGCGCGACTGCGTGATGAAGGACGGCCATGGCGGCGTGACCCTCGGCAGCGAATGCACGCCGGCCATCCGCAACGTCTTTGTCGAAAACTGCCGGATGAGCAGCCCGCAGCTCAACGCCGTGTTGCGCTTCAAAAACACCCCCGTACGCGGCGGCGTGATCGAGAATGTCTATGCGCGCCGCCTCGACGTGGGCAGTGTCGCCGCCGGCAACAACCGCGCCGCCTTCCTGATTGAGTTCACCTACATGAACTCGACCACCGGCCCCTACCTCCCGGTGTTGCGCAACGTGGATGTCACCGGCGTCCGCGGCGCCGACATCCCGCAGCTGGTCAGCCTAACGGCCGGCGCGACGGCGGTGATCGAGAACATCCGCATATCCGACAGTACATTTGCAGGCCCGAGCCCCGCCGAACTGGAGCAGAACCAAGGCCGCATTGCCTTCGCCAATGTGACGTTGCTCCCGCGCGGCACCGCCCTGCCCGCCGCAAAATAATTTTTGCAACACCGTCATTGAACCCGCCAAAAAGTCACCGCAACCTTGCCGTTCCGCCCCACCCCAATGACTTCCACC
>JBAXLL010000145.1:0-5572 GCA_037134835.1 Verrucomicrobiota bacterium | reverse complement strand
AGTGGCGTCGCACCTGCGGCTGCCGCCGGCGGCAGCCGCAGGTGCGACGCCACTTCGCCCAGGAACTCCGCGTGCGCCACCGCGCCCTCCGCCTGCACGATGATCTCAAACATCGCCTGCGCTGCACGCATCTTCTGCTCCGCCGAAGCGGCACCCGGCGCGGGCAGCGCCGCCCGGCAGGCGAAATCCATCGCGCTCCGCGCGCTGCGCCGCAGCTCCTCATAGGCCGCAAGGCCTCGCTCGAGAAACAGCACGTCAGGGTCCGACTTCCCCTCCCCTCCGATCGAGAGAAAACGGGCCTCCAGCCCAGCCTTGAGTGCCATGGGCAAGAAGCGCAGCGCGGCTTTCTGTCCGGCGGCATCGCTGTCGAAAAAACACTCCACCTGGGCGTGGTAGCGGCGCAGCAGCGCGAGCTGGCCCTCGGTGATGGACGTGCCCTGTGGCGCGATGGCGGTCTGGAGGCCTACACTCCAGCAGCGCATGGCATCAAGCTGGCCCTCGACGAGGACAAACGGCTTCCCGTCGCCGGCATGGCTGCGCGCGCGATCGAGGTTGAAGAGCAGGTTGCCCTTCGTGAAGATCGGGGTCTCGGGCGAATTGACATATTTCGCCTCCCGCGCCGGGTCGTCCGCCGGCGTGAGCTCGGTCTGCCGCGCGGTGAAGGCCACGATGCGCCCCTGGTGGTCGCGGATAGGAATCATCAGCCGCCCGCGAAAACGCGGCCTGAGCGCGCCCGCCGTGATCATCGCGTCGTCGTAGATGAAGAACAGCCCGCACTGCCGCAGCGCCTCCTCGGAGAATTTTTTGCGCAGCACGAGTGCCGCAAGTTCGCCGCCCGCTGGCTCGGCCGCGCCAATCTTGAACTCGTCCGCCAGCTCGGGCGTGAACTTCCGCTGCTCCGTCCAATAGGCACGCATCCAGGCACCCGTCGAGCCCGCCCCCTTGAACACCTGATGGTAGTGCTCGGCGGCGAGGTCATGGAGGGCGAAAATTTCCTGCCGCAGCGAGCGCTGCTCCACCGTCGGGCCGCCGCGGCCTTCCTCGTATTCGAGGACGATGCCAAAGCGCTGGCCGAGCGCCTCGACAGCCTCGGTGAAGTTGAGCTGCTCGGTCTCCTGCACAAAAGTAAACATGTCGCCCGACTTGCCGCAGCCGAAGCATTTGTAATAGCCCTTGTCGGTGTTGACGTTGAACGAGGGCGTTTTCTCGCTGTGAAAAGGGCACAGTCCCTTGAGCCGCGAGCCGCCCGCCTTCTTCAAGGTGACCACCCGCGACACCACGTCAGCCAGGCTGACGCGCAGCTTCAGGTCGCGGAGACTGGTGGACTTGATGACGGGCACGGTGGAGGAAAGACTGAAGGGCGGAAGGACTGAAAGACTGAATAACAAAAAACTCAACGGCGCTTCGCCGGCGCGTTGGGAGCAGCTAAAAAATTGCGGGGCCGAAACGCACGGCGAAGCTGATCGCGGAAACGCAGAAGGGCGGAAGCTCCGGGGAGACGCGGGCAGGTTGACGAAACCGACGGGCAAACCGTCGTAGCACGGTCAATCTGACCGTGCTTTCACCGCGCCGGCGCGATAGACGCGGGCAGTTTGCCCGCGCTACGGCGGAGCGCCGGAGGGATGAAGGCCGTAAGTCCATGGGCGGAAAGTTTGCGCTTTTGGCCGGGCTGATTCCCTGTCAGCAAGGTGGGGTGACGGGAAACTTTTCGTCCGTATCCCGGTCGCATCCTGCCGTTTGATGAATTTCCTCCGCCGCCGCTTCCTGACCATTTTTGCCGCGCTTGCCCTGTTGCTGGCGGCGAACGGCGCGCACGCGGCGCTGCCGCCGCCCATCGTGTTTGAGGCGAAGCTCGGGCCGTTCGGCCCAGACGACTACGCAACCGCCGTCGAGGCGCTGTTCGCGCGGCTGGAACTGGCGGCGGGGCGCAAGCTCGCCCCCCTCGCGAAACACAAGGTCGGCCTGAAAATCTACGCGGAATCCGGACCCGGCCTCGCCACCCCCATCCCGCTCACGCAGGCCGTCATTGCCGCGTTGGAGCGGCGCGGCTACGCGGCAGGCGACATCTTTCTCGTCGGCCTCAACCAACGCCGCCTCGCCCAAACCGGCTACCTGCCCTCGCTGATCACCGGCCGCTCGCCCTTTGACGGGCACAAGATCTACGTGCTCGAATCGGGGCGGTTCTACGACCCCGTGTGGTTTTACGACAGTCCGCTGCCCAACCGTTTCGACCCGATCCTCGCGCCGAAAAACTGGACGCCGGCGCGCACCGACCCGAAGCTCGATGAGGACCGCAAAAGTTTCCTCGCGACGCCGCTGTTTCTCGACGCCGACTTCTGGATCAATCTGCCCGTCTATACCGACCACCCCGCGCTCGGCGTGAACGGCGCGCTCGTCAACGCCACGCTCTGGAACGCCTCCAACACGTCGCGGTTCTTCGACTCGCACAGCAGCGCGCCCGCCGCCGTGGCCGAGATGGCCGCGATCCCCGAACTGCGGCAGACTTGGGCATTTACGCTCGTGAGCCTGGAGCGCTGGCAGTTCATCGGCGGGCCGTGGTTCAACTCGCTCTACACACGATCCGAGCCGCTGCTATGGCTGAGCGCCGACCCGGTGCTGCTTGACGCGCTGATGCTTGAGCGCATGAACGCCGCACGCGTGGCCGCCGGCTTCAAACCCGTGTCGGACGAAATCCGCCTGCTGGAATTTGCCGCAACGCTCGGGATTGGCACGCGCAAGGTTACCGGCGCCAAAATCGAGCCGGTGCCGTGAGAATGGGTTTGCCCGCTGCGGGCCAGGATGTCCACGGTAGCGCCTGCCACCCCACCCCGCCCTCATGTTAAAACTCGCCCGCCTCGCCTCGCTGTTTTCGGCCACACGCCTTGGCCGCACCACCCGATATGCCGTCACCATCGCGGCCCTGGCCCCGGCGGTCCACGCCGCCGCCGACCTGCTGGCGGCGCCGAACCCCCCGGCTCCTGCCGCCGGCATGTCGGCCCCGGCACCCGCCGCGAACGCCGCCACTCGATGGGTTGACGCCTGGGCCACGAGCTTCCTGCCCACGCTCCGCAACGGCACGCTTGATGCGGTGCCGACGTTCAGCAACCAGACCCTGCGGCTCGTCGTGTTCTCCAAGCTCGCCGGCACGCAGGCGCGGGTGCGCCTGACCAACAAGTTCCAGACCACTCCGCTGAAAATCGGCGCGGCCCACATCGCGCTCCGCGACGGGGCGCAGGGCGGCGCGATCACCCCTGACACAGATCGCGCGCTTACTTTCGGCGGCAAGCCCGCCGTAACCCTCGCGCCCGGCGAGGAACTCTGGAGCGACCCCGTAACGCTTGCCGTGCCCCAGCACGCCGACGTAGCGATCAGCGTCTTCCTGCCCGACGAGGGCTACAAACCGGCCGCCACCCATGGTACCGGGCTGAAAACCAGCTTCCTCTCCGCGCCCGGCGACCACACGGGCGATGCCTCCATGCCGCCTCCTAGCGCACCCGCCGGCGGCGCACCCGGCGCGGGGCGTGGTCCGGGCCGCGGCCGTGGCCCGGGCGGCGGCACGACTAATATGACATTTTTCGTCAACGACCTCCAGGTCATGGCCCCGGCGAAAACCAGGGTCATCGTCGCATTCGGCGACTCCATCACCGATGGTGCGGTCTCGCAAAACGACGGCAACGCCTCCTGGCCCGACGTGCTCTCGAAACGCCTGCCCAGGCTGCCCGATGGCACGCCCGTCAGCGTCATCAACATGGGCATCGGTTCCAACCGCCTCGTCGCCTCCGACCAGGCCGGCCCGGCCGGCGTGAAACGCTTCGCGGATGACGTGCTGGCCCGCCCCAACGTCACTCACCTCATCGTCCTCGAGGGCGTCAACGACATCAGCTACGAGCATGTGAAGCCGGAGCAGCTGATCGCGGCCTACCAGGACGTGATCGCCCGCGCCCACGCCAAGGGCATCAAGGTTTTCGGCGCTACCATCCTGCCGATCCAGAACTCCACCAAAGACACGCCGGAGAACGAGGCCACGCGCCAGAGCGTGAACAAATGGATCCGCGAGTCGAAAGCGTTCGACGCCGTGATTGAGTTCGAGAAAATCGTGCAGGATCCCGTCAACCCGCTTCGCATCCGCGCCGACCTGACCGGTGATTACGTCCACCCCAACACCACCGGCTACTAGCTCATGGCCGAGGCGATTGACCTGAAACTGTTCGAGTAAGAAACCAGAAAGGGGTCGGCGAGCAACGCCCCTGCCCCGCCCGGTCTGGGCAATCCAAAATCTAAAACCCAAATTCCAAAATCCACCCATGCCAACCATCCGCAACCCCATCCTTCCCGGCTTCAATCCCGACCCCTCCATCGTGCGCGTCGGCGACGACTACTACATCGCCACCTCCACCTTCGAGTGGTATCCCGGCGTGCAGATTTATCACTCACGCGACCTTGTGAACTGGCGGCTGCTCACGCGCCCGCTGCGCCGCGCCAGCCAGCTCAACATGCTGGGCGACCCCGACTCCTGCGGCATCTGGGCGCCCTGCCTGACGCACGCCGACGGCAAGTTCTGGCTGATCTACACCGATGTAAAACGCTACGGCCGCACCAGCGGCGGCGGTGCGCCGGGCGTCTCGCTGCGCGATTTCCACAACTACCTCGTCAGCGCCGACCGCATTGACGGCGAGTGGTCCGATCCCGTGTACATGAACAGCAGCGGCTTTGATCCCTCGCTATTCCATGACGACGACGGCCGAAAATGGTTCGTCAACCAACTCTGGGATCACCGGCCGGGCAGCAACCGCTTCGCCGGCATTGTGCTGCAGGAATACTCCGCGCAGGAGCGCAAACTCATCGGCGAGCGGAAAAACATCTTCAAGGGTACGGCGATCGGCTTCACCGAGGCACCCCATCTTTACAAGCGTAACGGCTGGTATTATCTCATCACCGCCGAGGGTGGCACGATGTGGGGCCACGCCGTCACGCTGTGCCGCTCACGCAAGATTGATGGCCCCTACGAGCTGCACCCCGACACCTACATCCTCACCGCCCGCCACCGGCCCGACATGGAGCTGCAGCGCGCCGGCCACGCTGATTTCGTCGAGACCCAATCGGGCGAGACCTACATGGTCTATCTCTGCGGCCGGCCGCTTCGCAACCGCGGTGCCTGCACGCTCGGCCGTGAGACCGCCATCCAGAAAATGCGCTGGGACGCCGACGGCTGGCTCCGCACCGCCGACGGGCAGGGCCTCCCCTCGGTCGAGGTCGCCGCGCCCGCGCTGCCACCACATCCGTTTCCCACCACGCCCACACGGGAGAACTTCGATTCGCCGCAATTGCCCAATGATTTCCAATGGCTGCGCTCGCCCTTCCCCGAGGAGCTGTTCTCGCTCACCGCCCGCCCCGGCCACCTGCGGCTTTACGGGCGGGAGACTCCTGGCAGCTTTTTCAGGCAGGCGCTCGTCGCCCGCCGGCAGCAGGCGCACCATTGCTCGGTTTCGACCCTGATGGATTTCGAACCGCGGCATTTCCAGCAGCTCGCCGGCCTGATGTGCTATTACAACAGCTCGAAATACCACTACCT
>JBAXLL010000144.1:0-5581 GCA_037134835.1 Verrucomicrobiota bacterium | reverse complement strand
CCGCACGCCAGCGACCTGCATCAGTGCTCGCAGGCCCGGCCGGGTGGCGGTCTGCAGGCGGGCGAGGCCGTGCCGGGCCAAAATACGGTTTTCGCCGGTGAGCGGCACGAGGTCAGCGACGGTGCCCATCGCGACGAGGTCGAGCCAGTCCCCCAGCCGGAGGCCGAGCGCGACGGGATGATTTTCGGCCCGGAGCAGCTTGAGTAGGCCGTGGGCGAGCTTAAAGACGAGCCCGACGGTACAAAGGTTATGCCACGCCTCATCACCATCGCGCGGATGCGCGTGCGGGTTGACGAGCAGGCCATCCACGGGCGGGGCATCCTTCGAGCGATGGTGGTCAATGATGAGCACTTCCACACCCTGCGCGCGAAGCCAGGCGACCTCCTCGTGGGCGTTGGTGCCGCAATCGAGGGCGATGAAGAGCGCGGGCTTGCCCCACTCCAGCGCCCGGTCAATCGCACTGCGGGAGAGCCCGTAGCCATCCTCCATCCGGCGCGGCACGACGAAGCGTGGTTTCAATCCAAAATGCCGCAACACGCTCACGATGAGCGCCGTGCTGGTGACGCCGTCCACATCATAATCGCCGAGCACCACGACCTCCTCGCGCCCGGCGATGGCCCGGCAGAGGCGGCGGGCGGCCGGCTCCAAGTTGGCGAGAAGGAAGGGGTCGCCCAGCCCGGCCAGCGCGGGCCGGAGGAAGCGCGCGGCACCATCCACGTCGGCCACACCCTGCCGCAGCAGCAACGTTGCGAGCACAGGGCTGACGCCGGCGTCGCGGACGATCGCGGCGACGGCGTCGGGAGGAGGCGGTTGGTGGTTCCAGCGCATGATGGGGAGACGCGGCGGAAACGGGGACGCGTTGCGCCAAAGGGCCGCTCCGCCACCGTCCCAACGGGCGCGCCGAGGCAGGCGCGCAGCGCGGTTATTCCGAAGCCTTGCTGGAGGCGGTCCACTCGTAGACCGGAGCGGCGTCGGCGTGTGCCTCGACATGCTTCCGGTCACCCCGATGCCACCAATAGAAGACCTGCGCGGCGACAAAGATGGCGGAGAAGGTCGAGGTGACGATGCCGACCATGAAGGTGAAGGCGATGTCCTTGAGCACGCCACCACCGAAAAGATAGAGCGCGAGGGCGGCGAGGAACGTCGTCGTCGCCGTCTTGATCGTACGGGCGAAAACTTTGCGGATGGCCTCGTTGATCACATCCTTGAGCCGGCCCGTGGGATTCAGCCTAAGCTCCTCCCTGATACGGTCAAAGACCACGACGGTCTCGTTAATCGAATAGCCGGCGATACAGAGGATGGCCGCGACCATCGGGGCGTTGAACTGGTGGCCCGTGAGCACAAACACACCAATGGTCATGAGGATATCGTGCAAGGTGGAGACCATCGCACCAACGCCAAAGCCAAACTCGAAGCGGAACGCAATGTAGAGGAGAATGACTGCCATCGAGATGGTGACCGCCTTGAGGGCGTTCCACAAAATCTCTGAACCGATGGTCTGGCCGAGCTGGCTCACGCTGATACTTTTCTCGTCGAGGCCCGCGTTGGGGAAGCCGGTCTTGAGCGCCGCCAGCACCGGAGGCGCCTTGCCCTCGGCCATCTCGATCTTGAACGTTTTCTTGTCGCCGCCGAGCGGGCTCGCGGCGGTGATGCCCACATCCGCCACCCCGATTCTCTTGGCCAAGGCCCGAACCTCGGCCTCGGACGGCGGCCGGGCAAACGTCATGCTGATTTCGTCGCCGCCCTTGAAGTCGCGGCCAAAGATGGCGTTGCCCTGTGTCAGAACATAGCCGAAGCCCACTACCACGAGCAGGCCGGAGGCGATGAAGGCGGGCTTACCGTAGCGCACGAAGTCGAGCCGCAGGTCCTTCAGCAGCGGCAGCATGATGAAGCTGCGCACCGCGCCGGACTCGACCGCCAGCTCCATGAGCAAATGGCCGGTGATGAGGACCGAAAACAGCGTCGAGCACACGCCGATGGCCAGCGTGACGCCGAAGCCTTTGATCGGGCCGGCCCCAAACTCAATCATCACGGCACAAATGATGAGCTGCACCAGATGGGCGTCGAGAATGGTGGTGAGCGCCTTCAGGAAACCGCTCTGGTTGGAGGTCGCGAGCGATTTGCCCACCGCCAACTCTTCACGCATGCGCTCGAAGATCAGGATGTTCGCGTCCACCGCCATGCCAATGGTGAGCACGATGCCGGCGAGGCCGGGCAGCGTGAGGGTCGCCCCGAGGTTGGCCATGACGCCAAAAATCAGGAGCACATTGACCACCAGGCTGAGCAGAGCAACCACGCCGCCAAAGGTGTACACCACGAGCATAAAGACGGAGACCGCCACAACCGCAATGCCGGTGGAGATCCGGCCACTTGCAATGGCATCCGCCGCGAGCGACGGGCCGACGGCGGTCTGGTCGAGCACGGTTAGCTCGGCGTCGAGCGGGTTGTTCAGTACGCTCTTAAGATCGAACGCCTCGCGCTGGTCGAAATTGCCGCTGATCGAAGCCACGCCATTGGTGATAGGTGAGCGAATAACAGGGGCGGAGTGGAGCTTGCCGTCGAGAACGATCGCAAGATTGCGCCCGACGTTGGCGGAGGTGAGCGCGCCGAATTCCTTGGCGCCCACATCGGTGAGCCGGAGACTGATCTCGTAGCCGACGAGCTGGCCGGCGACAACACTGGCCTGCGCGACTCGGTCGCCCGTCATTTCCGGGCGCTGCTTGACGATGTAGTAACTCGTGGCATTGGCGCCGTTTTCATCCACCTGCTCCATGAGCACATAACCCGTCGGCACTTCCTCTGGCATGGGCCGCCGCAACTGGGGTCCGCTGTTTTCCCGCACCAGGCGAAACTCGAGCCGGGCCGGCTTGACGAGATCGCGGATCAGGTCGGGATTGTCGTTGAGATTCTGACCGGGGAGCTGAACCTCGATCCGGTTGCCGCCGACCTGGCGGATAAGCGGCTCGGTGACACCCAGACTGTTGATGCGCTGGTCAATGATTTCGATGGCCTTCTTGAGCATCTCGTCGGGCACATTGCCGCCGTCCTTGCCATGAACCTCCAGCGTGATGGCGACGCCGCCGTTGAGGTCGAGGCCGAGCTGCACACGGCCCTTGGCCTGGCGCTGGAGCTCACCGAGGACAAGACTGTTGCGCTTGTCTACGTTTTTGAGTGTCCCGAGGTTGATGTCGGGGAAAAAGCCCGAGAGATCGAGCTGGCGGTCATGACCGATTTGCCTGAGCGCGACGAGCAGGCTAGGCGTGGTCTTCGGGTCGGCCTTGACGCGGGCCTGCGCCTCGGTCAGAAGGGAGGCAAAGGTAACTTTCTGGCCGGCGGTGAGCGCAGCGTTGATGCCGGGCTGGGTGGCCTGGGTGATGATCTCGGCCAAGGCGCGGGAGCGAAGAAACTCGTCGAACTCGAGATTCTTGAGCGGCACTAGCTCGGTGATGGCCCAGACCATGATGACGAGCGTAAGGCCGATTTTCCACAGGTTGCGTTTGAACAGTTCAGACATGTTGGTTTTGGTTAAATGGGTTGAGGGAGGGACACCGCCGCAGGCAGGACCGCGCCGCCGGGCGGTAGCGGCGTAGCCAACGCGGGGCGTTACTTCTTGTCCGCGCCGGCCTTGCGGACAACCGCGTGGACGAAGCTCTTGGCGACCTCGACCTTGGTGTTTTCGGAGATGCGCAGGACGAAGCGGTCATCCTTCACGCTGGTGACGGTGCCGTAGATGCCGCCGGTGGTCACGACCTCGTCGCCAGATTCGAGTGAGGACAGCAGCTTCTCCATCTCCTTCCGCTTTTTGTTTTGCGGGGCGATCAGAAAGAAATACATGGCGCCAAACATCAGTCCGTAGAACAGCAGCATGGAGCCGCCACCCAGTCCGGGACTGGCGGGAGCCGCCTCAGCGGCAGGTGCAGCGGCTTGGGCGAGAAAGAGACGGACGGCGGAAAGGGCCATATTCGTGGTTGCGTGTTGCGCGATTTGGAAAAAGAAACGCTGATCCAACCCAAACCGCCCCGCCCAACGCAAGCCCTAACCCGTTCTCGCCCCCGCCCCTCTTGAAAAGTAAATCCGCCTCCTCGTGGTCCGCCACCCAGTCCGAAGACCTCTACGGCTTCAAACGGTGGGGCGCGGGGCACTTTGGCGTGGATGCCGGCGGATTCGTCGAAGTGCAGCCACTCGCCGACGGCCGGGCCATCCGTCTCATGGATGTTGTGACCGAGGCCGCCGGCATGGGCCTGAAGGCGCCGCTGGTCATCCGCTTTCAGGATCTGCTCCGCCACCGCGTCGTGCAGCTTAACGAGGTCTTTCGCCGTGCGATCAAGGAGGAGGGCTATAAGGGCGACTATCGGGGGGTGTTTCCCATCAAGGTCAACCAGCTCCGCGAGGTTGTGGATGAAGTCGTGGCGGCCGGCAAGGACTACCACTACGGCCTTGAGGCCGGCTCGAAACCCGAGCTGATGGTCGCGCTCGCCATGCACGAAGGCAGCAAGGGCCTCATCATCTGCAACGGCTACAAGGATCCCGACTACATCCGCCTCGCGCTGCTGGGTCGCAAGCTCGGCAAAAAGATCATCTTGGTCGTCGAGCAGCTCTCGGAACTCGATGAAATCATCCGGCTCGCCGTCGAGACCGGCGTGAAACCGCTCCTCGGCCTGCGCGTGAAGCTCCAGACGCGTGGTGAAGGCAAGTGGGCCACCTCGACCGGAGACAACGCCAAGTTTGGCCTCAACACCGCCGAGATCCTCTTCGCCGTCGAGCGCCTCCGCAAGGCCCGCCTCTCCTCGGCCCTGCGGCTGGTGCATTTCCACGTCGGCTCGCAGGTGCCGAACATCCTCACGATCAAAAACGCCGTGGTCGAGGCGGCGCGGTTCTACTGCCAGCTCGCACAGATGGGCTTCCCCATGGGCTACCTCGACGTGGGCGGCGGCCTCGGCATTGATTACGACGGATCCCGTACGAACTTCGACTCCTCGATGAACTATTCGATGGATGAATATGCCCGCGACGTCGTCCACAACATCAAGGAAATCTGCGACGACGCCGGGGTGGACGCCCCTGACATCGTGAGTGAGTCCGGTCGCGCGGTCGTCGCGCCGCACTCCCTCTTAGTCGTCGAGGTATTTGAGCGCATCAACAAGCGCGAATCGCTCGGCCAGCAGCACCGCCCCCGCGAGAAGCATAAGATCGTGACCGATCTGGAGGCCATGCTGAAAAACAAGGCCCGGCTCGGCCGGCTGGAGCGTTACCACGATGCGGTGCAGAAAAAGGAGGAGGCCTTCTCACTCTTCAACCTTGGTTACCTCGACCTTGAGAACCGCGCCGCCGCCGAGCAAATTTTCTGGCAAATCTGCGAACAGATCGGCCGCGAGACCGACCGCTCCGGCTATGTCCCCGAGGAACTGCGCGACCTCAAGAAGCTCCTCGCCGACCAATACGTTGGAAATTTCTCCGTGTTCCAATCACTGCTCGACCACTGGGGCCTCGACCAGCTCTTCCCCATCGCCCCGCTGCACCGGCTCAACGAAAAGCCCACTGTCAACGCCGTCCTCGTGGACATCACCTGCGACTCCGACGG
>JBAXLL010000143.1:0-5584 GCA_037134835.1 Verrucomicrobiota bacterium | reverse complement strand
ATCATGGTGGGCTGCGTGGGGGCGACCGGGACGCTCTCCCCGGTGCCGCGCTGGTCGGCGCGGACGGCGCGGTACTGGATGTAGGCCTTGGCGACCTTGTAGTGGCCGGCCTTCATCAGCTCCTCCTCGACCATGTCCTGGATCTCCTCAATGTGGACGAACGTCTGCTTGAGCGCAAGGGTACGGGCGGTGACGGCGCACGCGATGGCGACGGCGGCGGAGGAATCGCTGCGGAGGGAGAGAAAGGTCTTGCGGACGGCGATCTCGATTTTCTGCTCGATGAAGGGGACGACGCTGTTGTTGCGGCGGATGATCTTGACGGCGGTGGTGTGGCCGGCGTGGGCGAGCTTGCGGCTGCGGTTGAGGAGGAGGCTCTTGGCCACGTCGTAGGCGTTGTTGTCCACGAGCGTCTTCTCGATCAGCTCGTAGAGGTCGTTCAGCGATAGGCGGAGAGGGGTGCGGCGGAGGGCCTCGCCGGCGAGGTTGGCCGCGACCTCGCGGACGATGCGGCCGACGAAGCCGCGCGTGGTGTCGTTGAAAATCTCGCCGGTCTCACCCTGCGCGAGGCGGACGGTGGTGACGGCCTTGCCCAAGGTGTCGGCGATCTCCGCGAGGTCGAAGGCGGTCTCGCCCTGCGGCACGAGGAGGACGATTTCGGGCAGGGCCGCGACGTCGGGCGGCACGCAGTCGCGCCAGGCAAAAGCGGGGGTGGCGCCAAAGGGGGCGCGGGAGGCGGCTTGTTTGAGAGCGAGATCTTGTTCGAGCGTGGGATTCATGGCGGGCGGGGGAAATGGATTATGGGCAGTTGGTGATCGCTGATTGGGCGATGGGGCCCGACCAATGGCCGGGCAAAAGTGTGGGCTAAATGATCTGAAACCGCGAAGGGGCGCGAAGAAACGCGAATGCGGAAAGATAACGGAAGGGATGGGGATTTTGTTCTCTGACTTCTGAAGGCTGGATTCTGACGGTCACCAGACCCGGCTCAGAGGTCGTCGTCGCTGGTGGCGTGCAGGGCGGACTGTTTCTGGTATTCGGTGACACGCCCCTCGAAAAAGTTCTGCTCCTTCTTGATGTCCATCATTTCGGCGAGCCAGGGGAGCGGGTTCTTGATGCCAGGGTTGAGCGGAGCGAGGCCGCAGCCTTCGAGGCGGCGGTCGGCGATGTAATCAATGTAGGTCAGAAACTCCCCGATGGAGAGGCCGACGGCGTTGACCGGCAGGCAGTCGCGGATAAAATCCTTCTCCAGCGCGACGGCCTCGGCCATCGTGGCGCGCAACTCCTCCTTGAACTCAGCCGTCCAGATCGCACGGTTTTCCTCGACCAGATCCATGAACAGGTTCCGGAAGAGCTCAATGTGGTTCGACTCGTCGCGCAGCGTGTAGCGGAACATCTGGCCGATGCCGGGAAATTTGTTCTGGCGGTAGAGCGAAAGCACCATGCCGAAGAGGCCGTAAAACTGCGTGCCCTCCATGCACTGGCCGAAGATGAAAATGTTCTTGGCCAGCAGCCGCTGGTTGGCCGGGTCGGTCATGTCGAGGTCGCGGCGCAGCGCCCGGGAGGCGCGGTTCACAAACTCGTTCTTCCGCTCGATGGACTTGATGTCCTCGAACATCGCCTCGCACTCGTGCGGATTGATGGCGAGCGACGAGATCATGTAAAGCAGCGAATCGGCATGGATGTTTTCCTCGTGCGCGTGGCGGCCCAGCACGAGCTTGAGCTCCGGCGCGGTGACGAGCTCGCGCACGACGTGCTGGACGTTGTCGCCCACGATGCCCTCGGCGGCGGAAAAATACCCGATGCCCATGCGGATGATCCAGCGCTCGACATCGCTCACGTGCTTCGTGTCGCGCCACTGCTCGATGTCTTTGCCCATCGGGATGTCCTCCGGCTCCCAATGGTTCGCCTTCATCGTCTTATAGAGGTCGTAGGCCCACTGGTATTTCAACGGAAGGATGTTGAAGTAGGGCACCTGCCGGCCGTTGATGACCTTCTTGGCGGCAAACGCGGCCTCGGCCTTGGCCTCGTCGAGGTGGAAAATTTTGGAACCGACTTGGAAAGATTTTTGCATGGCGGGCGGATGGACGGCGGGCGGACGGCGAAAGGGATTAGCTGGACGGGAGAAAAGTCCGAAAATGAGGCGACGAAACGGCATTGGGGCCGCATAAAAAGCTCCGGGCGAACTAAAGTTGTTGGAAGTTATTGACGCATTGTTGACCACAACAGGTTGTGGCCTGAAACCGCGTGCGACACAACAGGTATGGGGTCTTGATTTTGCCGGTCAATCCCAGAATCTTAAAATTTATGCGATTTCAGGCTTTTTTTAGCTTGCGGTGACCATCAGGCGCGCCCCGTGCGCTTTGCAGCCTTTTTCCCCTCTGAAAAATGCCTCCGTGCAAGCAAAATGCGGATACACACCCTCTGAAACCTCGCGACAAAAAGATAGGGGGGTAACTGTGGCTCCCCGGCGCATTGGCCCCGCTTACGTACCGGCGAGCGCGTTGGCGGTGTTGAGATGCTCAGCCCCGGTGTATTTCTGCGACTGCTCGTCAGCGTGATAGCTGGAGCGCACGAGTGCGCCGCTTTCGACGACGCCCAGGCCAAGGCTCAGGCCAAAATGTTTCCAGTGCAAAAACTCCTCCGGCGTCGCCCAGCGTGAGACGGGCAGATGCTGCGGCGTGGGCTGCAAATACTGCCCTATGGTCAGGATGTCAGTCCGGTCGGACGCGATGTCGCGGAGGGTCTGCTCGATCTCCGGAGGTTCTTCGCCGACCCCGAGCATGATGCCGGTCTTGGTCGTGAAGCCGCGTGCCTTCGCGTGGCGGAGCACGGAGCGCGAGCGGTCATAGCGGGCCTGCACCCGCACGGGTTTTTGGAGGCGCTCGACGGTCTCGAGGTTGTGGTTGAAGATGTCCGGCCGCGCGTCGAGCACGGTGTCCACGTCGGTCAGGCGGCCCTTGAAGTCGGGCGTGAGGATCTCGATCGCGGTCTGCGGGCAGCGGTGGCGGATGGCCCGGACGGTCGCGGCCCAGACGCTCGCCCCGCCGTCGGCGAGCTCGTCGCGGGCGACGCTCGTGATGACACAATGCTTCAAATTCATCTTGGCGACGGCATCGGCCACTCGGGCAGGTTCGCCGAGGTCGAGTTCCGTCGGACGGCCGGTCTGGATCGCGCAAAAATTGCACGAGCGGGTGCAGATGTTGCCCAGGATCATCACGGTGGCGGTGCCGCGCGACCAACACTCGCCGAGGTTGGGGCACTGCGCGCTCTGGCAGACGGTGTGGAGCTGGTTCGCATCCACCAGCGCACGGGTGGCAGCGTATCCGGGGCCGCCGGGGAGCTTGGCCCGGAGCCATGCGGGCTTGCGCGTGGTGTCGGTGGACGACGCTGGATACATGGCCGCAAACGCATACGAACCGGCGCGAAGCGCAAGCGGCTTTTGGGCTATGGCCCGGACGCACGGATGTTTTCGATTTTCGCGCGCACGTCGGCGTTGCCGGGGTCGGCCCGCAACACCGCCTCGAGCTGGGCAATGGCCTCGGCCTTGCGGCCGGCGAGAAAGAGCGCCAGACCAAGGTTCACCGCTACTCCCTGGTCGTCAGGCCTGAGCTGGAGAACAATCCGGTAGTGTGCGATGGCATCCGCCGGCCGGCCGTGATTGCCGAGAAGGTTGGCGAGGTTGATGCGCGCATCCGTGTAGTCCGGGTGTTCGCTCACCAGCTTTTCGAACACCGCCAAGGCTTCGTTTGTCTGGCCGAGGCCATCAAGTGCGCGCGCGTAGTTGTTCGTGGCGGCAATCAGGGATGGCTTGAGGTCGGACGCCTGCTTGAAACACGGCAAGGCCTCCTTGAGGCGGCCGAGGTTGGCGAGTCCGTTGCCCCGGCCGAGCCAGGCCTCGGCGAGATCGGGCTTGAGCTGCAGCGCCTTGCTGTAGGCCGCAATGGCGTCCGGTAGCTGGCCGGCCTTGGTCAGCGCCTCACCGTAGTTGTTATACGCAAAGTAGTAGTCCGGCACGAGGCGGATCGCCTCGCGAAATTCGGCCAACGCCTCCTCGAGGCGGCCCGGCTCCTTCGATTCCGCCAGCGCCTTCGCAAGCTCCTGATGCGCACGGGCGTTGTCCGGGCGCTTCGTGGCGGCGTCGCGCCAGAGCGCCTGCGCGCTGGCATAGTCCAGATTGCGCCGATACGTCGCCGTGCCGAGCACCGCCGCGGCAACGAGGCCGGCCAGCCCGGCGGCGGCCAGGCCCGCGCGCCCCAGCCGCCGTGCTAACCCATAGATGCCGAGCACCGCAGTCGCCACGACCGCCACCAGCGGCAGATACATCCGGTGCTCCGCCGCCGTTTCCGTGATGACCGGGATGAAGCTTGAGCTGGGTGCCAGGATGGCGAAAAACCACATGCCCAGAAACCCCCATGCGGGCCGCCGCCATAACGCCCAGAGCGTCGCGCCCAACAGCGCCAGCAGCAACAGCCCCTGCGGCCAGACCCGGGTCGCGTCGCCGATCACGTCGAAACCGTAGTCCGACACGAGCGCGTCGGGCCATACGCTCAACCGCAAATAATGCACGATGGCCTCGCATTGCCTCAGCAAATAGGTCCACGGCGTGATTGGCACGCCCATCGGATCTTTCAGATGGAAACCGGCGGAACCGCCACGGTTGCCCGCGTGCCAGGCCAGCCCCGCGAGCAAACCCCACGACAGCATCAGCGAGCTGTAAAACATCCTCCGTCGCCGCCACGCTTCGCCGAAACTTCCCGCCAAAAATGCCCGGTCGAAGAGCAGCGCCAGCAGCGGTGCCGACACCATCACCTCCTTGCTCGCCATCCCGCCGAAACACGCGACCACGCCGGCCGTGAGCCAACGCCCCGGCCGGTCCGACTCCGCGCCGCGCGCAAGGCACCACAGTGTCAGCAAATAAAACAGGGCACACAGCGACTCCGCCCGCTGCGCGATGTAGGTGACGGCTCCCGTCTGCAGCGGATGCACCGCCCAGAGCAGCGCAGTGAAAAACGCCAGCGGGAGTGCCACCGCGCCAAAATCCCCCCCCAGCACCGGCCCGGCCAGCGCGCGTCGGACCAAGCCGAAGAGCATGAGCGCCGCGCCAAGGTGGATGGCGAGGTTGACCACATGGTAGCCCAACACCTTGTCGAGCCCTTCACGCTCCTGCGCATCCGCCGCCCGCGGCTCCTTGCCGGCCAGCTGGCGGTTCAACGCGAAGGACAGGTTGACGAGCGGCCGGCCGGTGACCGTTTCGCCATGGTTGGGCGGGCTGAGCGCAGTGCTCCATTCCCGAATGCTCATGTTGTCCACGATGGCCGGCCCGTCATCGAGGACGAACGGTCCCTTGAAACTGTTGCTCCACGCCAGCAGCACCGCGAGCGCGAGCAGCACCGCGCCCACCACGACCAACAGCCCGCGCGGTCGCGCCGCCGAAGCGGGCGGAGAAAAGGCGGGAACGGCGGAAACCGGGGCGGGCATGGGTGGGCAAAGATTCCCGCCCGCTCCGGGAAGAAAATCAAGCGTTGGCTGGCTGTTAGCGGGGTGATCCGCGCTTGATCCCTTCCTGACGCTCCCCGCCCCGTGAACC
>JBAXLL010000142.1:0-5605 GCA_037134835.1 Verrucomicrobiota bacterium | reverse complement strand
CCTATCAATGGTTCGTCCGCGCCGACGATGCCGCCGCGCGGGCGCTCTTCGGCATCATCGAGCGCCGGCAGCCAGCCGCGGAGGGTCGCTAGGCCATGCTCACCGAAGATGGGCTCGCCGCTCTACTCTCCCGCATCGAGCGCGCGGCGGTTGAGCGCCGCGAGTTGCTCGACCTTGTTGCCGAGCGTAGCCGCGACTCGGAAGTCGACTTCGAAGCGCGGAAGAAGGCCGAGGCCGAGGTCGAGAGCCTCCGGGATCGCCTCGCCGGTAACGCCACAAGGGAAGACGCCTGGGCGAAGCGTGCCAGGGAAGCCGAGAAGAAGATCGACCTCTACGTCGCGGCCCTCAACGACCACCGCAGGGCGCTCCGGTCGAAGGGCGTCCGCGCCCGAGCCATGCCGGCGCTGCCGCCGTCATTCGACGACGATAACGTCACCGACGTTCCCTTTTAAGCGTCCACCTCAACAGTGAAGGAAAGAGACATGACCGCCACCATCGAGAAGCCGGCCGCCGACGCCCCCAAGCTGCCGGCCCCGCCGCGGGTGAGCTCCTCGCTCGCCAGCGGCGGCAGAATTGCCGCCATCGTGCCCCAGGACTTCGAGTCCGCTTGGCGCATGGCCCAGGTCGTCGTCGCTGCCGGTATGGCACCGAAGTCGGTCAACACCGTCGAGAAGGCTTGTGTCGCGATCATGCACGGCATGGAAGTCGGACTCACGCCGATGGCCGCGCTACAGAGCATCGCGGTCGTCAACGGCTCTCCGACGATTTGGGGCGACGGCATGCTCGGCCTCGTCCGCTCGAGCGGGCTGCTTGAGAGCATCGAAGAGGAGCAGGAGACGGACAAGGACGGGCCGACCGTCGCTTGGTGCAAGGTCAAGCGGAAGGGCGAGGCCGGCATCGTGACGGGCTGCTTCACCCGCGCCGAGGCGATGAAGGCCCGGCTGTGGACGAAGGAAGGCCCATGGACGCAATACCCACGTCGCATGATGCAGATGCGGGCTCGCGCCTTTGCGCTGCGCGATGCCTTCGCCGACGTGCTTCGCGGCCTGCACGCCCGCGAGGAAGCCGAGGATATGCCGGCATCCGACGTGACCGGGCGCGGGAGCGTGAGCTTCGCCGAGCCGCGCCGCGCTGATTTCCGCGCGCCCGCTACCGAGCAGCCGGCCGATGGCGGCGCGCAAGCTGAGACTTCGTCGACGGATACCGCACACGGTCACGACGAGGGGAACGGGCAAACGGGAGCGCAGGCTTCCGCGGCCGGCGGCGATAGCAAATCCGAGGCCGCCGGCCAGCCCGCATCCGAAGAGCAGACCGGCAAGCGGTCTTGGAAGCTCGCCGAGGGCATCGTCGGTCAGGGTCCGCGCCTGAATGCGATCCTCGAGCTGCTCGATCTCGCCGAGACGCCTGCCGACGTCGACGCCATCGAAGCCGAGCACGCCGAATTCCTAGGCAAGCTCGGCCGGAACAAGTCCGAGACGATGAGGACATTCCTGGATCGGAAGACGACGCTGACCACGGGCGAGGTCAAGTAGTCATGACCGGCGCGGCGATAACGGCCTTCTGCCTTGCGATGGTCGCGACCGTGATCGCCGCCGTCGGCATATCCGCAATTCGGCGCATGCCCAGGCCGCCTCTAGTGTTTCCCGAGACGGTCGAGGACTTCGAAGAGCAGCTTGCGTGCGCCGAGAATCGGCTCGCAGCGGGATGCTTCGTTCTTTGCGCCCGATGCCTATGGGCGCTCTTCATAGCTTTGATGGTCGCGCGGGAGATCGTTCGATGACGAGCCGGGAACGCGAGACAATTTATGATGTCCACGAACTTGCCCGCGCCGCACTCGCAAAGGAGACGCAGACATGAGCCCGCGAGCAGAGAAGCGACTCGCCGACAAGGCGCCCGGAGGGCTTGGAAATGCCAAGCGCACGAAGGAGACACCATGAGCGACGCCGCGCACCTTCTGGAACGATTCGGGCTCATCACCGAGGAAGACCTCGCAGCCCTCCTGGGCCTCACCGTCCGCTCGCTGCGAAACCGCCGAAGCGCCGATCTCCCCGCCTTCGTGAAGGCCGGCCGCCGTCGTCTCTACAAAGAGGACTCCGTGCGCGAATATCTGGCCGCCCGCACCGTCACGGCGACGCCCGCTTGATGGCGTCGTGCACGGCCATCGGGTCGATGCGCGAATAGTGGCGCGCTAAAACTTTCCAGTTCTTGTGCCCGGATATCAGGGCGACTTGCGGAATCGGCACGCCGGCCTCGAGCAAGCTCGAAAGCGCGTGCGCTCGAAGATCGTGAAGATGCAGATCGGGTATCTGGCAATGCAGCGCCGCCATGGCGAAGGCGGTCGAGACGCTCGGCCGCTTGTACGGGAACGGGCTCGGCAAGTAGCGGGGCCGGTCGGATACCAGGGCGAACGTGTCGACGCCCTTGAAGGCGATCAGCGGCACCTCCTGGTCGTTCTTCTCGCGCACCCGGATATCGGGATGCTTGCGCGACCGGATCACTGCGGAGCGGCGCGCCTCGTCGAGGTCGTCCCATTCGATGCCGAGCAGCTCGCCGACCCGGAGCGGCAGCACGGCCAGCACCCGCACGATGGGACCGAGGTCGATCATGGCCCCGGTCGTCCGCGCCTCGGCATAGGTGATGATCGCGTCGATTTCGGCCTGCGTCGGCCGCCGGGTCCGGGCATGCGACTTGCCGGCCAGCTTCATCCGCCGGGCGGCGCTGATCGCGGCGTCAACCTCGGCCACCGGCACCGGGACGGCCCACAGGTCGCGAGCCGTTCGCAGCACTTCGCGCAGGTATGAGAGCCGGGTCGAGATGCCGCCGACCGAGATATCGAGGCCCCGGACATAGGCCAGGATCACCGTTTGCGTGAGGTCGGTCAGGAGCCGGGGCCCAAGGTCGCGGCGCAGCACGACGAGCTCGTTGGCCTTCGACGCGCCCCACCGCTTGTCGGGCCAGATTTCCCGCTCGTAGCGGTCAATGACGGCCGCCAGGGTGCCCGCCATCTTGCCCGGCAGGGTGCCCGCCAGATCGGCCGCCCGCTCCTGGGCGCGTGCCCAGGCTACGGCGTCGGCCTTCCGGTCGAAGGCTTTGCTTGCCTTGAGGTCGACCCGCCGGATAATGGCCTGCCAGCGGCCCCCGCGTTGCCGGAATGTCGCCATCGTTCCCCCCCCCGCCCCACTGTGCCCAGGGCACAGTTCCCCGTTTGGGCACACTCACGGCGCAGCGCCAGAGTGTCCGAGAGTGATCGTAAAGGGATTCAGGGCCGGGACGGAAGCCCTGCGGCGGGCGATTATGACGGGAAATGCGGCCTCATGCGCCGAGGCTCAGGCATTCCAGCCTGTAGCCGTCGGGATCGGGTTGCCGCAGATATTGGTGCTTTGACACGTCGGCTACACCGTTGGCACACTTGGCTTCGCCGGAAAGGCCGTTTTCTAGCCCCCACAGACGAATTTGGGGCCATGCAGCCCCGAGGCACCTAGCTGGCCCCACAATCGCTCCCAGGAGCCACGTATGCCTTTTGTCGTCTATGCCATGAGACATAGCCCAAGCGGCCGATTCTATATCGGGTCTACAGAAGACCTTCCGCGTCGCGTCATCCAGTGGCGTCGAGCATTTTCTCGTGCGCCATCTTGGGCCGGCGCGGGCGGATGGCGTCCAGGTCTGGATATGAGTAGGCGCGTTTTTGAAACCTCGGCCAATTTTGCCGAATACGAATTCCTCACTATGGAGATATTGGCCGATCAGGCGACCGCGGACGACGTAGCCCTGGCCGAGAATCGCGCCATTGTATGGGCTGCCACCGTTACCCCTGACAGGCTGCTCAATAGTTTTGCCGGCACAAGCCGACCGGGAGTCCAGAATTACCCCTCTTACCGAGCAAAGGTTCCGGCAGCATTTCGGCGATCCATCGCGGCCTGACATTCGGCTGCATCACAAGCACCCAAACGCGAAAAGAGGCCCGCCCCGGCCGAAGCCGAGACGGGCCATCAAGGTTTGGGAGGAAACGCCCTCATAGGCGTGCCCCTCGCGGGGCTTCGGGACCGGCTGTGCCGGCTATGTCGGTGGGCAGGGTGCGGGCTTCGGCAGCCCGAGCGCCGCCCGGTTCTTATCTCGCAGCTCGCCATAGTCGGCAATGAAGACGGCCAGGACCGAGCCGGCCGGCAGGGCCTTGAGCTCGGCCGCCGCGGCCCGCTGCTGGTCGCAGGCGTAGACCTTGGGCAGCGGGGCGACGACCTGCGGCGCGGGCGTGGCTGCAGGAGCGCAGGCGGCCAGCACCAGGGCCAGGACGAAGACCGTCCTAAAAGGTGCCATTGCCGAGCCTCCCCTCAGTCGCCGCGACGTCGTGTGCCTGGATGCCGGCCGCCTCGATCCGCTTGGCAGCGTCCAGGGCGGCGACCGTGTCGGCCGTCGCCTGCCGCTGCTGGCCGAGCGCGATCTGATCGGCTCGGGTTTGCTGCTGCTGCAGCCCCGCGGCCATGGCCCCGAGCAATTCCTTGAAGAACTGCCCGAAGACCGTGGCCGCGAGCCACTGAAGCACGGGCTAGGCCGCCCGCACCGATGCGGGCTCGGTCGGCACGGCGACCGACTCCGCGGCGGGCGTCGTGTTGATCGAGAGCCGCGCCTGCAGCTTCTCGACGAGGGTCGCTTGGTCGACGCCCAGCGCCTTCAGCGCGTCGGGCACATGGGCCACGGCATAGTTGGCCGCGACGGCGACGAGCTGATTCTTCGTGTCGATGGACATGCTGCCGGCGCTGGCGTTGAGCTTGCCTTGCGCGAACGCGAGGCCGTTCTGCATCGCCGTTTCGAGCGTGCCGCGGATGGCGGCATCGTTCTGCAGGCCGAGCCACGTCGCCGCGCGCTTCGAGAGCCATGCCGCGAGCAGCGTCACGACGGCCGCGGCCAGCGGATAGACCACGTTCGCGAGCAGTGGCCCGAGGTCGACCTTCGTCGAGGTATCGGCGGCCTGGGCGAAGCTCGTGCCCGTGAATACGCAGACGCAGGCAAGCGCCAGCGCCCCCAGGAGGAGGAGTCGCTTCATGTCGGTGTCCTTTCGGTCGGGATGGTGCGTCGGGTGAAGGTGGGCCCGGCCGACGCGCCGAGCGTTGAATCAGAGGCCGAGAGCGGTCCGGGTCTTGTCGCCGACGATGCCATCGGCCTCGAGGCCCTTCGCGAGCTGATAGGCAGCCACCGCCGCGCGTGTCCTTGGGCCGAAGTCGCCGTCGACGGTCCCGACATTGAGCCCGAGCGTCTTGAGCGCCGATTGCACGAGCTCGACGTCGGGGCCGCGCATGCCGACCAGGAGCAGCCGCGGGGCGGGCTTGGCCTGGGCGACCGCCTCGGCCGTCGTGCTCGCCACCATGCTCGAGGTGAAGCGGCGCACCGAGTCGACCATGGCCATGAGCTTGTCGGCATAGGCGACGTCGGTCGCATAGCCGGCACGCTGCAGGGCCTCAAAGTAGCCGCGATCCGAGTGCGCCGTGAAGACGCCGGCATCGGCATAGCGATGGTTGCGCTTCAGGAACGCGAAGTGATCGGCCACGCTCTCGGCATAGGTCGAGTAATCGCGAAAGGCCGCGTCGACATAGTAGACCGACCCGTCTGC
>JBAXLL010000141.1:0-5628 GCA_037134835.1 Verrucomicrobiota bacterium | reverse complement strand
GCGGCATCTTCACCTATAACCTGAATGGCGGCACGCTCACGGTTCCGATCATCTCGCACAGCGGTGCGAGCACCGGTCGCCTGAACTTCAACGGCGGCACGATCATCGCCGCGACCAACGGCGTCACGCTCATCGGTGGCCTGACGCAGGCCAATGTGCAGACCAACAGTGCCAACATCAACCTCAACGGCAAAACGATCAGCATCTCCCAGGCCTTGCTCCATGACAACAGCATCACGGGGCTGGACGGTGGCTTGAGTGTGACCGGCACCGGTTCGCTCACCCTCACCGGCACCAATTCCTACACCGGCACCACCTCGGTGGCGGGCGGGGCCAAGCTGCTGGTGCGCAACAATGGCAATCTGAGCACGGCGGCCACCGCCAACGTCAATGTATCGAACGCGACGTTGGACGTGAGCACCAAGACGGTGAGCATCAGCTCCCTGACCTTGGGGGACAACGCCCTGGTCACGGCCACGACCAGCACGACCAGCACTCTCAGCACCGGGACGATTTCGATCGTCGGCAACCTGCAGTCGAACGAGTCCCTCGGTACCAACGCTTCATTGGCGGCGACGATCGCGGGCGCAGCCGGCCTCAGCCACACCGGCGCGGGCGATTTGACTGTCGCGGTCCAGCAGTTCTACTCGGGCGTGACCGAGATCACGGGGGGCCGCGTACAGCTCGGTTCCGCCAGCAGCTTGGCGGCGGCCAGTGGGGTCAATGTGCACGCCAGCGGCACGCTGGCCGGCACCGGCACGGCGAGCGGTCTGGTGACAGTCTCGAGTGGCGGCAATCTCGCCCCCGGCCCGCTGGGCGGAACCTCCGCCACGAGCATTGGCGTCTTGCACGCGGGCTCGGCGGCGTTCCAGAACGGTGGCAGTCTGACGCTGGATATTACCCGCTTCCCCACGGGTGGCACGCCGGGCATCAATTGGGATCAGCTCGCCATCAGCGGCGCTTTGGACGGCAGTGGTTTGGGCGTCGGTCAGTTCACCCTCCACCTGAAGACGAGCGACCTCGCCAGCTTTGTCGAACCGACCTTGGTCAATGGTTTCGGCGCACTGGCTTGGGACAATGTGATCACGGCGGGCAGCGTGGTTGGCGGGTCGATCAATGCGAACCGGTTTGCCGTTGACGCCAGCGGATTTGCCAATGGTCAGAGCCTGCTGGGCACATTCTCGCTGCAATTCAACAACAACGGTGGCTTTGACCTGATCTTCGCTGTTCCCGAGCCCGCGACGATGGCCCTGTTCGCTGGTCTGGGTGCAATCAGCCTCGCTGTTCTCCGCCGCCGGAACGGTCGCAAGTCCGCGAAGTAACCCGCAGCGGGGTTGGTCCCCGGTTCTCTTCAATCAAAAGGCGCGGCTCCCTGGAGACCGCGCCTTTTTTCAAACCAGCGAAAAGCTCAAACGGCATAAACCCTCGCGGCTCATCACCGAAACGCGGTACATGACGGTACCGACGAGCGAACCGTAGCACGGTCAACCTGACCGTGCTTTTGCTCTGCGCCGGCACGGAAGACGCGGGCAGGTTGCCCGCGCTACCGCGGAGGCTCACGGAGTTTATTGCGCGAACCTTGATTGATCCTCGATCAAACCGTAGACCGCGCCATTTTCATCCCGGTGAAAAGGATCAAACGGCGAGCAAATCGTAATCCTGGCTGCCGCTGATGGTGACAGGGGAGAATTCGCCCACGGGGAGAGTGGCCGGCACCAGCACGCGGCCATCAATGTCGGGGGCGTCGGACTCGCCGCGTGCCACTCCGGGTGTCTCGACCAGCACCCGCAGGCTGCATCCAACCCGGGCCTGGCCCAGTTCGCTGGCAATGGCCTGTTGCAGTGCCATCACCTGGTGCCAGCGGCGTTCTTTTTCCTGGGCGGGGATCTGGCCGGGCAACTTGGCCGCCCGCGTACCCTCTTCCTGCGAGTACCGGAAAACACCCAGCCGCTCAAAACGCGTTTCCCGGACAAACTCGCACAGTTCGTCCACATCGGCCACCGTCTCCCCGGGGAAGCCCACGATGAAAGTCGTCCGCAGCGCGATGCCTGGCACGCCGGCGCGGATCCGCCGCACGAGGTCGCGGATGTGGGCCGAGGAGGTCTCCCGTTGCATCGCGGTGAGCATCCGGTCGCTGATGTGCTGGAGGGGCATGTCCACGTAGCGCGCGATCTTGGGACACTCGGCGATGGTCCGGATGAGTTCATCGCTCCAGTGTGCCGGATGGGTGTAGAGCAGCCGGATCCAGAAGTCGCCGGGGATGGCGTTGAGTTCGCGCAACAGGGTGGTGAGGGCCGTGCCACGCGACGAATCAACCGGCGTGCGGGGGCTGGGCCGCTCCTCCCAGGTGTCCATCCCGAAGAAGGTCGTGTCCTGCGAAATGAGATTCAGCTCGCGGACGCCGTCGGCGACGAGCTGGCGCGCCTCGGCGACGACGCTGGCCACGGTGCGGCTGCGGTGACGACCACGGATCTGGGGGATGATGCAAAACGTGCAGGGGTGGTTGCAACCCTCGGCAATCTTGACATAGGCGAGATGCCTGGGCGTGAGCCGAAAGCGGGGGGTGTCGAAATCGGGGATGAAGGTGGGGCGCGGCGTGACAAAGCTCGCGGGCGAGGCCTCTGGGTCGCGCCGCCGCCCGGCGAAGAGCCCCTCGATGATTGGCGCGACCGTGGTGAGCTGGTCGAGCCCGATAAAGGCGTCCACCTCGGGCAGCGCGCCGGGCAGGTCCTTGGCGAAGCGCTGGGCCATGCAACCGGCGACGATGAGCTTTTGCCCGTGCAATTTTTTCAGCCCGCGATGGCGGTGCGCCTCGAGGATATGCCCGATGCTCTCTTCTTTCGAAGAGTCAATGAACGAACAGGTGTTGACGATCACCACGTCCGCCGACGTGGCGTCGGGGACGACGGCCATGCCCGCCTGGTGCAGGTGGCCGACCATGATCTCGGAATCAACGAGATTCTTGGCGCAACCGAGGGAAATGAGGCTGACTTTCAGCATGAGCCGGGCCGTCCGTGGCGATGCCGGGGCCGTCGCGGCCGGTGCCGACAGGTCACTTTTTGGCCGGGGCCTTCTTGGCCTTTTCGGCGAGGCGCCGGCGCTTTACATAGGCGATGCGGCGTTTCTTTTTAATGACTTTGTTGTATTGTTTTCCCATAGGGTGGAGTGGCGAGGACGGAGCATGCGCGCGGCGGGCAGGACGAGTCAAGCTTCCGTCGCACCGGTGATCCGGCCGTCGGCATCACGTTGCCAGCGGTAGGGCGGATGCCCCGTGGTTCGTTCCATCCGCCGGAAGAGCGCGGGATCGGTCCGCTTTTGCATTTCCAGGGGTTCCACGCGGCCATCCGCCCCGCAGGAGAGCACGCGCAGATACCCTTTGAAGCGCTCCACGCGGCCGAGGACGCGCGACGCTCCGGCGGGCGGCGGGAAGGCTGGCGACCGCTCTAGCGCGAGCCAGGAGTAGGGCAGGCTGCGGAGGTCAATCCCCGCGCGCTGGCCGAACTTTACCCAGCCGGAGTCGGCCTGCAGCCCGGGCGGCGGCGGGGCGAAAAAATGGCACCAATGCCGCTCATTGCCGGGGGCCAGCAGGCCGCACGCGCCGGCATGCGGGCAAGGGGCGATGAGGGAAAACTCCCCGCGCAGACGTTCGCGGAAGGCCACCAATTCGCGGCTGACGGCCGGTGTGCCCGGCTCGACCCAGAGGATTGCCCGGGCGCGCGCGACGAGGGCCAGAAGCCCGGCGCGCGCCGCCGGCGTCAGCTCGTTCATAACGTGGCTGAGGACGAGCAGCCCGACGGGTGATTTTCCATCGTCGAGAAATTCTTCCACCGCCAGCCCGGGAAACGTCGTGCGGGCCCGTCCCGACGCGAAGGTCCGTGCGGCCGACGAGTGATCCCAGACCCGCAGCACCGAAACGTTTTCTGCGCCCCAGGCCGCGACCACGCGCCGTCCGGCCACTCCACTGCCGCATCCCCAGTCGAGCACGGCGCCGGGGGATGTGGCAGCGGCATCATCGCCGGCCGGCCGCCAGCCGCGCCGGCGCAGCTCCCCGAGCGCCGCATCCCACTTCCAGCCGATCCGCTCGCCAAAGGTGGGGTCGTACGCGGCGAGGTCGGCAGCGCCGCGCCAGTAAGGTTCGGCCAGCGGCGCACCGCGCAGAAAAATTTCGCGCAGCCGGTCGAGCGCAGGCCAGTCGAGTTGGGACGGATCCATGCCCCATGGTCTGGACGGGGGTGGGGCCGGTGGCGATGCTTTCCGACGCGAGCCCGGCCGCGCCGGGTCTGCCTGCGCGGGTCTGGCTCAGCCGGAAGGGCGCAGTTTTTCCGCCAGCCGGCGCAGGTAGTCGTAGCTGTAGAGACCGCTGCCATGGCCGTCGCTGAAGGTGAAACGCAGCGCGTAGTTTCCCACCTGTTCCCAACCACGGACCGTGACCCCGGGAAATTGTTTGGGCCCATCGCCGCCGTGCAGCTGGCCGAAGATGTCGCGCTCGCCGATGTTCTCGGCGCTGGGCGATGCGGCGCGCAGCAGCTCCATCGGGAAATACGTTTCCGCTCCATCGCTCCAGGCAATGGCGAGCTCGCGACCGATGAGCTGGATGTTGGCAGGCGTGGGCATGAGCGGGAGGACGCAGGGTGGCTTCCTGCTAAAAGAAATCAACCTTCGTCAAACCAGAGTATTAAGCAGGAAACCATGAAGCCAAGAACCGGCCAGACAGGAGTCCGGAGACTGAAACTCAGAACGAACCACAAAAACCAAGAACCAAACCTCAGCTCCTCCGTTCCTGGATTCCTAGCTTCCTGCTTAATTAAATCCAAAAGCGGCGGGTGGCATGGGGACAGGCTGGCTATTGCGCGAACCCTAATAGGTCCTGCCGGACATTATAGGAAAAATATGTGAACAACTTTCCCCAAAAATTTGCAGATTTTGCTTGCGGGTGGGGAGAAATGGGGGAAAATGAGGCGTTCTGGGGAATTATTCTCGGAAGTCTAGATGTCGCTACCCGGCCCACACGTTTACTCCGGCGGTTTTGACCGCACGCTCGACGAGAAGAATCGGATTACGATTCCCTCGCTTTGGCGCTGGCCGCACTCGGACACCGACAGTTTTCTGGCGATGCCCCATCCGGACGGTTACATCACCGTGCTGCCGCCCGTGCGTCTGGCGGCATTGCTGGCGGATGTCTCGCTCAGGAAAGTTTCCGACAGCGAAGCGCAGGCGGTGCTGGCCAAGATTTTTTCCCAATCGCTGGCGTTCACCTTCGACAAGCAGGGTCGCTTCGGCCTCACGACCGAGCTGCGGGATTACGCCGGTATCAAGGCCAAGGGCGACGTCAGGCTGATGGGTATGGGTGATACGTTTAACATTCTGACGCCGGCCAGCCGGATGCAGCTGGAGCGCAAAACCGAGGGCGAACAGTACGGCGAAATGATGCGCCGCATCGGGCTTTAATTTTAACCCTGATCCATCCCATGACCACGCTGCCCCATCCCTTCCCTCTGCCCCTCCCCTCGTCGGCCACGGTGCCGATGCCGGACCTCCTGAGACATTTCCCCGCGATGTCATGGCGCGTGCGTGCGAGCCTCTGCTTGCGAAGGCTCGCGGTGGAAAAAACCCTTGCCCGCCCCGCCG